>NZ_JAYFNG010000033.1:0-43491 GCF_034933565.1 Raineyella sp. | reverse complement strand
CCGGGGCGCGCGCCGTCACTGACCCGGCTCGCGCAGGGAGCCCGGGAACGTGCCGGGCACGCCGGCGGTGATCCGGCTGCCGTCGCGGCGGACGCCGATCACCGTCTGCGGCGGCACCGGCCCGGGCACCAGCGGTCCCTGGTCGGCCAGCGGGACCCGGACGCAGGGCCGGTCCTCGCGCACCTCGTACGACTCGCCACGCACCTCGAAGGTCTCGTACGTCCCCTCCAGCAGCGTGACGGTCAGCGCGTCGCGGCGCAGCTCGATCCCGATCGAGCCGCCGCGGCGGCGCAGCCGGAAGGTCATCGAGTCCCAGCGTGCCGGCAGCCGGGGGTCGAAGGACAGCCTTCCGTGGTGGTCGCGCATCCCGGCGAACCCCGCGGTCAGCGCCAGCCAGACGCCCCCGGTGGAGGCGACGTGCACCCCGTCGGCGGTGTTGCCGTGCCGGTCGGCGAGGTCCACGAACAGGCCACCGTAGAAGTAGCGCAGGGCCAGTTCCTGGTAGCCGACCTCGGCGGCGATGATCGCCTGGACGACGCTGGACAGCGTCGAGTCGCCGGTGGTGATCGGGTCGTAGTACTCGAAGTCGGCCCGCTTCTGCTCCAGCGGGAACTGGTCGCCCTGCAGCAGCATCGCGAGCACGACGTCGGCCTGCTTGAGCACCTGGAAGCGGTAGAGCACCAGCGGGTGGTAGTGCAGCATCAGCGGGAACCGGTCGGGCGGTGTCGCGCCCAGGTCCCACACCTCGCGGTCGAGGAAGTGGGCGTCCTGGGGGTGCACGCCGATGTGGTCGTCGAACGGGATGGCCAGGTGGTCGGCGCACCGGCGCCACTCCTCCACCTCGTCCTCGCGCAGGCCGAGACGCTTGACCATCCGCTCGTACGCCTCCGGCCAGGCGGTGGCCAGGGTGGCCACGGCATCGCCGGCCAGCCACAGGTTGTGCCGGGCCATCACGTTGGTGAAGAGGTTGTCGTTGACCACGGTGGTGTACTCGTCCGGGCCGGTCACCGCGTGGATGTGGAAGACCTCGGCACCGTTGTCGGTCCAGAAGCCGAGGTCGGCCCACATCCGGGCGGTCTCGACCAGCACGTCGATGCCCTCGCGGAGCAGGAAGTCCACGTCGCCGGTGGCCTCGACATAGCGGTTCAGGGCGTAGGCGATGTCGGCATCGATGTGGTACTGCGCGGTGCCCGCCGCGTAGTAGGCGGAGGCCTCCTCGCCGTTGATCGTCCGCCACGGGTAGAGCGCGCCCCGGGTGGCCATCTCATCGGCGCGTCGGCGCGCGTCGTCCAGCATCAGGTAGCGGAACCGCAGGGCGTTGCGGGCCACCTCCGGCATGGTGTACGTGAGGAACGGCAGGACGTAGATCTCGGCGTCCCAGAAGTAGTGCCCCGAGTAGCCGGAGCCGGTGACACCCTTGGCCGGGATGCCGTACGTCTGGGTCAGTGCGGAGGCCTGGGCGAGCTCGAACAGGTTCCACCGGATCGCCTGCTGCAGCGCCGGGTCGGAGCCCACCACCACGTCGGCGTCCCGCCAGAACCCGTCGTACCAGGCGCGCTGGCCGGCCCGGTACTGCGCCACCCCGGTCACCATCGCCCGGTCCAGGGTGCGCCGGACCCGGTCGATCAGCTCGCGCACCGGCACGCTCCGCGAGGTGTGGTACGCGGCGTACTTGACCAGCCGGATCGGCCGGCCGCGCTCGGCGCGGACCCGCAGGATCACCTTCGCCACGTCGTCCTCGGACATGATCAGCGACTCACAGTCGTTGTCCGTCTCGACGGTGTGATCGATGCCGACGGTGAGCGTCATCCCCGACTCGGCCGCGCGGAAGCCGAGCATCGCCCGCAGGCCCTTGGTCCAGTTCATCTGCGGCTCGAGGACCCGCCGGTCCGGACCCTCCGCGCGGCGCGGGTCGAGCCCGTCCGCGGCCGACCGCATGTGGTACTCGTCCTGGCCGTCCTGGCGGTTGAGGATCTGGGAGGAGATCACCACCGGGGCGTCGGCGTCCAGCAGGGTGACCTCCATCGTCATCACCGCCAGGTGCCGCTCGGTCATGCACACCATCCGGGTGGTGTCGATCCGGACCGACTTACCGGCCGGGGTGCGCCAGATGATGTGGCGGCGCAGGACACCGTCGCGGAAGTCGACGGAGCGCTCGTACTCCTCGAGGTCGGCGACCGGGATGTTGATCGGCTCGTCGTCGACGTAGAGCTTCATCACCTTGGTGTCGGGCGCGTTGACGATCGTCTGCCCGACCCGGGCGAAGCCGTACGCCTCCTCGGCGTGCCGGATCGGCCAGGTCTCGTGGAACCCGTTGACGAAGGTGCCGTGTGCGAAGCTCTCCCGGCCCTCCTCCGGGTTGCCGCGCATGCCGAGGTAGCCGTTGCCGACCGCGAACAGCGTCTCGGTGCGGCCCAGGTCGGCCCGGTCCGGCCAGGTCTCCACCAGCCGCCACTCGTCGAGCGGGAACCGGGTCCGGTCCAGCGGATCGACCGGGTCCGGCGGCGTGTGGGCGTCCTGCGATGAGCGCATCGTGGTCCTCGCTTCGGGGTCAGGCGGTGGGGATGAGGTCGGCGAGGTCGGTGACCACGATGTCCGCCCCGGCCTCGCGCAGGGCGGGCTCGCCGACCCCGCGGTCCACCCCGACCACCAGCGCGAAGCCCCCGGCCCGCCCGGCGGCCACCCCGGACACCGCGTCCTCGACCACGACGGCCCTCCGCTCCGGCACGCCGAGCAGCCGGGCGGCGTACCGGTAGGTGTCGGGGGCGGGCTTGCCCGCCAGCTCGAGCTCGGCGGCGACCAGCCCGTCGACGACCACCGGGAACCGGTCGGCCAGGCCGGCCGCCCCGAGCACGGCGCGGGCGTTGCGCGAGGAGGAGACCAGGCCGACCCTGATGCCCCGGCCGGCCAACCAGTCCAGCAGCCGCACCGAGCCCGGGTAGCCGGCGATCCCGTCGCGGTGCAACACGGTCAGGAAGGCGTCGTTCTTCCGGTTGCCCAGGCCGTGGACCGTACGGGCCCCCGGCGGGTCGTCCGGGTCGCCCTCCGGCAGGGTGAGACCGCGGGAGGCGAGCACGGCGCGCACCCCGTCGGACCGTTGGCGCCCGTCGACGTGGGCGAAATAGTCGGCGTCGCTCCACGGCGCGACGTCCGGCGGCAGCGCGGCGGTGAACAGCTCGGCCCAGGCCCGCAGGTGGACCTCGGCCGTGGGGGTGATCACCCCGTCCAGGTCGAACAGTGCGGCATCGACAGAACGCCAGTCCATGGGCGTCACTGTAGGCCGCCGCACCGACTCAGCCACGACCGGGCCGGACATGCAGACCGACCTCGGGGTCGACCAGCACCTCCTGGGCGGCGGCCACCTCCCCGACCACCAGCGGCGCGTCGAGGGGGGTGGAGCGCTTCACCAGGGCGAGCGCGATCGGGCCCTGCTCGTGGTGGCGGGCCGAGGACCCGACGACACCGATCACCCGGTCCGGGTCGTCGCGCAGCGCGACCGGCTCGCCGTGACCCGGCAGCCGGTCCATCGACCCGTCCAGCTGCAGCCGGACCAGCCGACGCGGGGGCCGGCCGAGGTTCCACACCCGGGCCACCGTCTCCTGACCGGTGTAGCAGCCCTTGTCCATGTGCACCGCCCCGCCCAGCACGCCGATCTCGTTGGGGATGGTGCGCTCGTCGGTGTCCAGGCCGATCCGCGCGATCCCGGCGGCGATCCGCCGCGCCTCGTACGCCCACAGCCCGGCCCGGTGCGGCCGGTCCGTGAGCCGGTCCAGCGCCGCCCGGGGCAGGAACAGGTCGGTGCCGCCCAGCGAGTCGTCCGCACGGCGGGTGATCAGGGCCGCCGGGAAACCGGTGGGGTCCTCGACGGTCCAGACCACCGCCACCTCGGCCGTACGATCGGTGACCTCCACCCGGCTGAGGAACCGCATCCGGTCCAGGAACGCGACCAGGTCACCGACCCGGCCGGGCTCCGTGTGGCCCCACAGCACCTCGCCGTCGTCGACGAGGAACAGCGCGTGGTCGATGTGCCCGGTGGGGTCGAGGAGCAGTGCGGTGGTGCCGCGGTGCGGTGCCAGCGCGGTGAGGTGCTGGGTGGTGATGGCGTGCAGCCAGGTCAGCCGGTCCGGTCCCGCGACGGTGAACACCCCGCGGTGGGACAGGTCGACCCAGCCGGTGCCGGCGTCCAGAGCACGCTGCTCGCGGACCGGGTCGCCGCAGTGCACCACGGCCCCGGTGTCGAGGCCCGTGTCGGCGCGTACGAGTCCCATCGCCCCTCCTCAGACCGCGGTGCGCTTCAGCCGGGCCCACAGATAGGGCTGCAGCTCGTGCTCGGTGGTCGACCGGTCGAAGGTCCACAGCAGGTCGCCGTCGACCTGGCCGTAGAGCCGCTGCCCGCCGGTGTAGCCGGGGGCGGTGACCGTACGCGCGACGGCGTCGGTGACCAGCTCGATCTTCGCGCCCTCGATGTTGCCGAACCACACCTCGGACCACCCCTCCGGATGGCACATCACCACCTCGAGGGTCCGGTCGGCCTGCGGCCGCCAGAAGCCGGTCTCCATCGACCGCGGCGCCAGCGGGCGGCCGTCCGCGTCGGCGACGAACGTCTGCGAGAGGTAGTGCAGGTAGTCACCGCCGTTCTCGGTGAACTCGACCACCTGCCCGTACTCGAACTCACCCTCGCCGGGCCACTGGCCCTTGCCGGTGCCTTCCCAGCGGCCGATCATCCAGGCGATCGGCATCAGCGCGGGCGAGAGATCGGGGCGAATCTCGAACATGTCAGTTCCGTCCTTGTCGGGGAGGTTCAGGGCCTGTGCCTGAGCAGGCGGACGATCCCGTGGAGGGCCAGCAGGCCCACGAGCGCGCACAACCCGATCAGGAGTGCCGAGCAGAAGGTCGCCACCGGCCCAGTCTAGGGCGGCACACCAGCCGGGTAGGGTCGTCGGCGTGCGAGCGGTGGTCCAACGGGTCGGTGAGGCGTCGGTGACGGTCGGGGGACGGACGGTCGGTGCCGTCGAGGGCCCCGGACTGCTGGTCCTGCTCGGGGTCACCCACGACGACACCGAGGCGTACGCCCACCGGCTCGCGGAGCGGATCTGGAACCTGCGGATCATGGCCGAGGAGCGATCCTGCGCCGAGCTCGACGCGCCGATCCTGGTCGTCTCCCAGTTCACCCTCTACGCCGACACCCGCAAGGGCCGCCGGCCCGGATGGAGCGCCGCCGCCCCGCGCCCGGTCAGCGAACCGCTGGTCGAGTCGTTCGTCGCCGCGCTGCGCGACCTCGGCGCCCGGGTGGAGACCGGTGAGTTCGGCGCGATGATGCAGGTCTCGTCGATCAACGACGGGCCGGTCACGCTGATCCTGGACCAGCCCCCGCTGCCGCCACTGCGTTGAGCCGCGGGACCGCGGGGCGCTGAGCCGCGGGACCGCGGGGTCCTCACCCGCCGGCGAACGGCGGCAGCGCCTCCAGCTCGACGTCGTCGGTGAGCGGGCGGGTCCGGTCCGCCGGCCCCACCCGCCGGCCGTCGAGCAGGAAGGAGCACAGCCCGAGCACCCGGGCGAACTCGGCGTCCCCGCCGCGCCCGTGCTCGGCCAGGGCGATCGCGTCCTCGACGGTCGCCGCCTCGAACGTCTCGACGTCGACGCCGGCCGCCTCGCGCGCGCCGGCCCAGTATCGGATGGTGACCCTCGCCATGGGGACATCCTCCCACCCCGCCCCGGGCCCGGGCAGTCCCCCGGGCCCACCCGGGGCGGTGCCGGGGGACTGCCGCGATGTTCCGGGTGGGTTACAAGCCTGTTGCGCTCTGATGGCGTGGATCGGCGCGATCGACGCGCTGACACCGGGCGGCCGCGTCGGCGCCGCGCCGTCGGCGGTGATCCGGCATCACCGGCGGTCGCGGTCGCGGTACTTTTCTCCCGGGAGGTGGACACGGTGCTGCTACTGCTGATGACGACGCGCGGCGACACGGAGAGTGTGCTGCCGTCACTGGCCCTGCTGCCCCACCAGGTCGCCCTGGCGCCGCTCGAGGCGGCCGTCCTCCTGCACGCCCAGCTGCCGGACGTGATCCTCGTCGACGCCACCACGGCCCTCACCGCGGCCCGCGCCCTGACCCGGGTGATCGGGACCAGCGGCCGACACGCCCCGATCCTGCTGGTCACCGCGGAGGGCGGGCTGCCCGCCCTGTCCACCGACTGGGGGTTCGACGACTTCGTGCTGGCCAGCGCCGGGCCGGCCGAGCTCGAGGCGCGGCTGCGCCTGGTGACCTCGCCGGTCGGCCGCGACGAGGTGATCTCCGCGGGCAGCGTGACCATCGACGACGCCAGCTACGCGGCGTCGGTCAACGGCCAGCCGCTGGATCTCACCTACACCGAGTTCGAGCTGCTGAAGTACCTGTTGCAGCACCCCGGGCGGGTGTTCAGCCGCGAGCAGCTCCTCGCCGACGTCTGGGGCTACGACTACTTCGGCGGTACCCGTACGGTCGACGTCCACGTCCGGCGGCTGAGGGCCAAGCTGGGCCCCGAGCACGAGGGCATCATCGGCACCGTCCGCAACGTCGGCTACCGCCTGGTCCCGGAGGGCGGCAACCAGTAGCACCCGGTGGCGGCGCCCGGTGACAGTGGGCATCCCGGCGGCCGGACCGGCCGGGGAGGCTGGACCCGCCTGCCGGGGCTGGCTACGGTGACCACATGCCCTACGAGCCGCAGCTCCTCGACGACCTCGACGACACCCAGCGGGCGCTGGTGCTGGCCCTCGCGGCGGAGGTGACCGCGGTCGACGGGACGGACCCGCTCAACGAAGCCGCCCGGATGAGCCTCGAGCCCGGGGTGCACACCGCCCGGCACGTCCTGGTGATCGGCCCGGCCGGACCCGAGGCGTACGCCAATCTGCTCCGCACCGGCGACCTGGAGACGATCCAGCTCGCCGTGGCGCCGGAGGCGCGGTTCACCGGGATCGGCTCCGCCGTCCTGGACATCGCACTGGCGGCGGTGCCGGACGGGGCCACCGGGGCGTTGTGGGCCTTCGGCGACCTGCCCGGTTCGCGCGCGTTCGCCGATGCCCGGCAGCTGCGCCCGGCCCGCGAACTGCTGGTGATGGAGACCCCGCTGGACGACATCCGCCCGGCCCGGCCGCCCGAGGGGGTGACGATCCGCGAGTTCCGGCCCGCGGACCGGGCCGCGCTGCTCGACATCAACGCCCGCGCCTTCGCCCACCACCCGGAGCAGGGCGCGATGGACGCCGCGGACTTCGCGGCCCGCAGCGCCGAGCCGTGGTTCCGGATGCAGGACCTCCTGGTCGCCGAGCGCGACGGGCGGCTGGTCGGCTTCCACTGGACGAAGCGCCACGACACCGCCCTGTGGGAGGTGTACGTGCTGGCCGTCGACCCGGACGTCCACGGCGGGGGTGTCGGCAAGGCCCTGTTGCGCGCGGGGATGCGCCACATGGCCGACGAGCACGGCCAGCGGGTGCTGCTCTACGTCGAGGGCGATCAGCAGGCGGCGATGGGGCTCTACCGGGCGCACGGCTTCCGGACCACCCACAAGGACGTGATGTACGTCCCCGCCTGACCGATCGCACACCCTAGGATGGACCCCGCCCGGTGCCCGATCAGGCACCGATCCCCGCGAGAACAGGCCTCACCCCCCATGAGCAGTCCGAGCCCGAGTCCGGTGCTGGCCGCCGGTGCCGTCGTGCTCCGTCCGTCGCCGACCGTCGAGGGCGGCACCGAGGTGCTCGTCGTCCACCGCCCCCGCTACGACGACTGGTCGCTGCCGAAGGGGCACGTGGATGCCGGCGAGCAGCTGCCGGTGACGGCCGTCCGGGAGGTGCGCGAGGAGACCGGCTGGCAGGTGCGGCTCGGCGCCCGGCTGGACACCACCGCCTATCCGGTGAACGGCCTGCCCAAGGAGGTCCACTGGTGGGTCGGCCACCCGGTCGGCGACGGGGCGCTGCCGACCGACGACGAGACCGACGACGTCCGCTGGGTGGCGACCGACGAGGCGGCCCGGATGCTGACCTTCGACTCCGACCGCTGTCTGGTCCGCCAGGCCGTCGAGCGACATGACCTGGTGCCCTTCGTCGTCGTCCGGCATGCCAAGGCGCTGACCCGGGCGAAGTGGGGCCGGGAGGACCGCCGCCGGCCGCTGACCGGCCGCGGCGAGCGGCAGGCCCTGGCCCTCGTCCCGCTGCTCGGCGCCTTCGGTGTCCGGGCCCTGGACAGCTCCCGGGCCGTACGCTGCACCGACACCCTGGCCCCCTACGCGGCGGCCGCCGGACTGACGACGACGACCCACGCCGAGTTCGACGAGGACGCCGCCGGGTCCGGCGCGGCCGCGCGGACGACCCGGGAGCTGGCCGTCCGGGCCGGGACCGGGGCACTGCCCACCGCCGTCTGCGGACACCGGCCGGTGCTGCCGACCATGCTGGCCGCCCTCGGGGTCGCCGACCGGCCGTTCGGCACCGCCGACGTCCTGGTCACCTACGTCACGGCCGAGGGCGTGGACGCGGTCGCACCGGACCACTTCGAGATGCCCGAGGAGGGCTGAGTCGGGGTCGACGGGACGGGTACGTGACCGAATCGTGACCGCAACGGGCTCGCTGTTCACCCTGGGTTCACCCCAGCAACGACATTGCGTCACCGCCCCGGCCTAACGTCCCGCTCAGGGACCACCCCGTACGGCCCCTGCTCGACACTCATCATCCCGAAGGGAATTTCGTGAAGATCTCGCGAGTCGGCGCTTCCGTCGCTGCTGCCACCGCTCTGGTCCTCGGCCTGTCGGCCTGCTCCACCTCCGCCCAGCCCGGTGCCTCCGCCTCGAAGACGGCGGGCGACCTGACCGGGACCCTGTCCGGCGGTGGCTCGTCCGCCCAGGAGTCCGCTGTGACCGCCTGGATCGACGGCTTCAAGAAGGCCCAGCCCGGTGTGACGGTCCAGTACAACCCGGTCGGCTCCGGCTCCGGTCGTACCGGCTTCCTCAACGGTCAGTACCTGTTCGCCGGCTCCGACGCCGCGCTGAAGTCCGACGAGTGGGAGAAGTCGAAGGCCATCTGCGGCACCGACGGTGCCTTCAGCGTCCCGGCCTACATCTCGCCGATCGCCGTGGCCTACAACCTGCCCTCGGTGAAGCAGAACATCCAGATGGACGCCGCCACCATCGCCAAGATCTTCGCCGGCAGGATCACCACCTGGAACGACCCGGCGATCGCCGACCAGAACCCGGGCGTCGCCCTGCCGAACACCAAGATCACCGTCGTGCACCGGGCCGATGACTCGGGCACCACGCAGAACTTCACCGACTACCTGAGCCAGGCCGCCCCCGACGCGTGGCCGGACAAGGCCGCCCAGACCTGGCCCGCCAAGTACACCGGCCAGGAGTCGGCGCAGCAGACCACCGGTGTGGTCTCCCTGGCCCAGTCGACCGAGGGCGCCATCGTCTACGCCGACGCGTCGGCGATCGGCAGCCTGGGCACCGTCGCCGTCAAGGTCGGCGACAGCTACGTCAAGTACTCCCCGGAGGCCGCGGCCAGGACCGTCGCCGCCGCGAAGAAGGTCGGTGGCCAGGCCCCGCAGGACATGGCCGTCAAGATCGACCGCACCTCGAAGGACGCCACGGCCTACCCGATCGTGCTGCTCTCCTACCACATCTACTGCACCACCTACAAGGACCAGGCGACCGCTGACCGGGTGAAGGCCTTCGGGACGTACGCCCTGTCGGCCGAGGGTCAGCAGGCCGCCGCCGACGCCGCCGGCTCCGCCCCCCTCTCGGGTGACACCGAGAAGGAAGCCCTGGCCGCGATCGCCTCCATCAAGAACGCCTGATGCACCAGGAGTCACCATCCGTGATAGAATGATCAACCGGACAGCCGTCGAGCGCCTCCTGGCGCCCGACGGCTGTCCGTCGTCCCCCGTCCTGTCACTCCCACACCAGCAAAGGAGGGAAGCATGTCCGAGAGCACTGTGACTCCCCCCGACACGCCAGGAGACCTGGCCCGCGGCGGCGCCGCAGGGCGGGCGAGCGACAGGATCTTCAACGGCCTGACACTGGGCGCCGGCATCCTCATCTTCGTCGTGCTCGCCCTGGTCACCCTGTACCTGATCTTCCAGTCGTTGCCGGCGATGACCGCAGCGCCGTCCCAGCTGTCCAGCGGCACGTCCTTCTGGGCCTACGTCGGCCCGCTGGTGGTGGGCACGCTGATCGCGGCGTTCATCGCGCTGCTGGTCGCCACCCCGGTCGCCATCGGTGTCGCGCTGTTCATCTCGCACTACGCCCCGGCCCGGATCTCGAAGACCGTCGGGTACGTCATCGACCTGCTCGCCGCGATCCCCTCGGTCGTCTACGGCGCCTGGGGCTTCACCGTCTTCGGCCCGGCGTTGGTGCCCGGCTACAAATGGCTGCACGAACACCTCGGCTTCATCCCGCTCTTCGGCACCCCGTCCACCACGGGTCGTACGTTGCTGACCGCCGCGCTCGTCCTGGCCGTGATGATCCTGCCGATCATCACCTCCCAGTGCCGCGAGATCTTCCTGCAGACGCCGAGCCTCCACCAGGAGGCCGCGCTCGCCCTGGGCGCCACCAAGTGGGACATGATCCGGGCCTCGGTCTTCCCGTTCGCCCGCAACGGCATCGTGTCCGCCCTGATGCTCGGCCTGGGCCGGGCGCTCGGCGAGACCATGGCCGTCACCCTGGTGCTCTCCCGCGGAGCCCTCACGCCCAACCTGATCGGGGCCGGCAACAACACCATCCCGGCCGAGATCGCGCTGAACTTCCCCGAGGCGTACGGGATGCGTCAGAGCGAGCTGATCGCCGCCGGTCTGGTCCTGTTCATCATCACCCTGCTGGTGAACATGATCGCGCGCTGGATCGTGCGCCACTACGCCGAGTTCTCGGGAGCCAACTGATGTCCACGCTCACCCAGTCCCCGCACGAGACGCCCCGGCCCCAGCGGTCGGCCGGCCCGGCCAGGACCCTCACCGCCGGCCGGGCGCCCCGCTGGTCCCGCCCGGCAGCCCTCGGGGGTGCCATCGTCATCGGCCTGGTCGTCTCGCTCCTCCTCGGGTGGACCTGGACCGGGTTCGCCGTCGTCACCGCGCTGGCCTTCCTGCTCGGCCACAGCGCCTGGGCGTACGTCACCGCGGGCCCGCGCCACGCCCTCGACACCTTCTGGGGAACACTGGTGTGGCTGGCCTTCTTCCTGGCGCTGGTCCCGCTGGTCTCGATCATCTGGACGGTCGTCTCGGTCGGCGCCCCGGCCCTGCTCCACCCCGGCTTCCTGATCAGCGACATGTCCTCGGTGTCCGGCGTCGCGGACCGCGCCACCGTCCAGCGCGGCGCGCCGCTGATGGGTGGCATCCAGCACGCGCTGATCGGCTCGCTGCTGATCACCGTCGCCGCCACGGTGATCTCGGTCCCGATCGGGCTGCTCACCTCCATCTGGCTGGTCGAGTACAGCCACGGCGGCTGGTTCACCCGGACGATCACCTTCCTGGTGGACGTGATGACCGGCATCCCGTCGATCGTCGCCGGCCTGTTCGCCGCCGGCATCATGCTGACCTTCTTCGACTGGGCCAACGGCGGCATCTCCGGTGGCCGCCAGATCATGGGCATCACCGCGGCGATCGCCCTGTCGGTGCTGATGATCCCGGTGGTCGTCCGCTCCACCGAGGAGATGCTGCGGGTCGTCCCGAACGAGCTGCGCGAGGCGTCGTACGCCCTGGGCATCCGCAAGTGGCGGACGATCTTCAAGGTGGTCATCCCGACGGCCATCTCCGGCATCGCCTCCGGCATCACCCTGGCCATCGCCCGGGTGGTCGGTGAGACGGCACCGATCCTGGTCACCGCCGGTGTCGCCACCCAGGTGAACTGGAACCTCTTCAACGGCTGGATGATGACCCTACCGGTGTACATCTACCGCCAGCTGATGAACCCGACGGCACCCGCCGCCGCCCAGCCGTCGACGGACCGCGCCTGGGGTGCGGCCCTGGTGCTGATCATCGTGGTGATGCTCCTCAACCTCGCCGCCCGCATCATCGCCCGTCGGTTCGCGCCGAAGACCTCGGGCCGCTGAGCTCCGACAGACACGAAGGAAAGCAATGTCCAAGCGAATCCAGGCCAAGGACGTCAACGTCTACTACGGCGACTTCCTCGCCGTCGAGGGCGTCGACATCGAGATCGAGCCGCGCACCGTCACCGCGTTCATCGGGCCCTCGGGCTGTGGCAAGACCACCTTCCTGCGCAGCATCAACCGGATGCACGAGGTGATCCCCGGGGCCCGCGTCAGCGGTCAGCTGCTGCTCGACGACGACGACATCTACGGTCCCGGGGTCGACCCGGTCAACGTCCGCGGCATGGTGGGCATGGTCTTCCAGCGGCCGAACCCGTTCCCGACGATGTCGATTCGCGACAACGTGCTCGCCGGGTACAAGATCAACGGCCGGCGGCTCAGCCCCTCACGCGCCGACGAGATCGTCGAGCACTCGCTGACCGGCGCGAACCTGTGGAACGAGGTGAAGGACCGTCTCGACAAGCCCGGCTCCGGCCTGTCCGGCGGCCAGCAGCAGCGCCTCTGCATCGCCCGGACGATCGCCGTCGAGCCCGAGGTGATCCTGATGGACGAGCCGTGCTCCGCGCTCGACCCGATCTCCACCCTCGCCATCGAGGACCTGATCGAGGAGCTCAAGGAGCAGTACACCGTCGTGATCGTGACCCACAACATGCAGCAGGCGGCCCGCGTCTCCGACCGGACCGGCTTCTTCAACATCGCCGGCACCGGCAAGCCGGGCCACCTGGTGGAGTACGACGACACCGAGCGGATCTTCTCCAATCCTGCCAACAAGCAGACCGAGGACTACGTCTCCGGCCGCTTCGGCTGATCCGTACGCACAGCAGCACGCCGACACGCCAGCACGCCGGGCCAGGGGTCCAGGGGTCGGTCCCGGGGAGGACCGGCCCCCGACTCGTACACTCGGGGCGTGAGCACACAGCCGGGCTGGTACCCCGATCCCTCCGGTGCCCCGGGCAGGTACCGGTTCTGGGACGGCGCGCGGTGGACCACCGCCGTGTCCCGGGACCCGTTCTCCCCGCCGCCCGGCGCCACCCCACCCGGCGGGCCCACCCCGTCACCCGGGCCGACCGGGTCGCGGCCCCGGGCGGCCGGTTGGTGGCTGGCCGCCGCGGCGATCGTCGTGGTGATGGCGCTGGTCGTCGTGGGCGTCGTCCGCCTCGCCGGGACGTTGGCCCCGTTCACCTCCGCCGGTGGCCAGGCGACCACCCAGGTCTGTCCGCCGGCCACCGGGCAGACCCCGACCGCTTCGGCCCAGCCGCAGGACGGCCGGGTGCACGGCGGGAAGTTGTCCTTCCCGCAGCTGGCCGCCCCGTTCGGTGCGGTGCTACCGGCGCCCGACGTGCCGTTCGCCCGGGACACCCACCAGCAGGAGGTGCTGGTGCAGCCCGATTTCGACGGTCGGGGCAGCTCCTGGGTGGCGACCGTGATGGTCGGCGACCTCTACGCCGGTGACGGCTTCTTCAGCCCGCAGGACGGCTCCCGGATCGTCGTCGACTGCGTCATCGGCCGCTTCTACGGCAACGCGCAGGTCACCCGTGCCGATGTCCGCAACGAGGCCACCACGATCGACGGCCACGACGCCTGGCTGGTCGAGTCGAAGCTCTCCTTCGATCTGCGGGGGCTCGACACCAAGGGTGAACGGTTGATCGTGGCGATCGTCAGCACCGGGCCGTCCAGCTCGGGCATCTTCTACGCCTCCATCCCCGACACCACGCCCACGCTGCTCGAGCCCGCTCGGCAGGCCCTGGCCGGTCTGCGGGTGGACGGCTGAGCCCCGGCACCCGGGCCCGGCGGGGCTCAGTCCGGCCGGGCTCAGGCGGGCCGGCAGGAAGCGAGGTGCCGGTGGGCCTTGAGGTCGAGGACCCGTACGGTGGCGGCCCGGACCTTGGCCGCAAAGGCCGGGTCGGCGCCGGCCCGGTCGGCGAGGGCGCCGGCCATGTCGTCGGCCAGTTTCGGGTCGACCGTCACCGCGATGTCGCCGCCGGCGTCGACGAAGCGTACGGCCCGCTCCCCCGCCGGCACGGACGCGACCTGTGCCGCCACGCCGAGGTCGTCGGAGATCACCACGCCCTGCCAGCCGAGGTCACCGCGCAGCATGTCCTCGATCACCACCGGCGACCAGAGGGCGGGGTGGGTGGGGTCGATCCGGGTGTAGCGCGCCGAGGACACCATCACCATGTCGGTGCCGGCGCCGATCCCCGCGGCGAAGGGGGCCAGCAGCGGGTCGTGGCGGGTCGTCCGGGTGTCGGTGACGTCGTTGGTGACGTCAGTGTTGCCGACCACCTGTCCCAGGCCGGGGAAGTGCTTCACCGCCGTCGCGGTGCCGCCGTCGCGCATCCCGGTGACGAAGGCGGCCACGTGGCTGCTGACCGTGGCGGGGTCGTGTCCGAAGCCGCGGCCGTAGCGGGCGATCGGCTGGTTGACCGAGGCGAGGTCGGGCGGGACGACGTCGGCCACCGGAGCCAGATCGACGTCGACGCCGGCCCGGTGCAGGTCGGCGCCCCACTGGCGGGCCGACGCGGTCAGCGTAGCGGTGCTCATCCGACCCTGCTCGGCCGCCGACGGCATCGCCGCGAAGCCCGGGCCGGACAGCCGCTTCACCTGCCCGCCCTCCTGATCCGCGGCGATCAGCGGGCCCGGCGTGTCGGTGCCGGCCGCCCGACGCAGCGCGTCGGTGACCGACCGCACCTGGGTCACCCCACCGTCGGTGGTGTTCATCAGCAGCACCCCGCCGAGCCGCTGGGAGCGGATCAGCTCCCCCGCCGCGGGGGTGTTGTCGTTCCTGAGGTCGTAGCCCACCATCACGAGCTGGCCGGCCTGCTGGGCCGGGGGCATCGCGTCGACGGCCAGTCGGCAGCTGTCGGCGGGCAGCACGCTCGGCACCGCGGGAGCGCCGGACGGCGACGCCGGCACGGAGGCGGACGCGGAGCCGGCGGCGGTGGGGCCGGACGGCGTCGGTACCGCGGTCGGCGACGGGCCGGTGCTGCCGGCGCAGGAGGCCAGGCCGATCGCGGCGACCGCGAGGCCCACCGACAGCAGGGCGCGGCGCAGCGGTGAGCGGGAGACGTGGCGGGTCATGTCGATCACTGCCAGGGCAGGGCGAGCAGGGCGTTCTCGACGACCTCGGGCAGCGCCGGGTGGATCCAGTACTGGCCGCGAGCGAGGGTGCGGGCGTCGAGGTCGAAGCTCATCGCCTGCAGCAGCGGCTGGATCAGCACCGAGGCCTCCGGACCGACCAGGTGGGCCCCGAGCAGCCGGCCGGTGGCGGGGTCGGCGAGCAGCTTGCAGAAGTGTCCGCGGTCCTCCATCGCCCAGCCGTACGCGACGTCGGCGTAGTCCTGGGTGGCGGTGACGTAGCGGATGCCCTGTTCGCGGGCGGCCTGCTCGGTCAGGCCGACGGCGGCCACCTGCGGCCGGCCGAAGACGGCGTGCGGGACGAACCGGTGGTCGGTGGTGACCGGGTCGTCGGGGTGCAGCAGGTTGTGCTGCACGGTGCGCGCCTCCGCGTTCGCGACGTGCTTGAGCTGGTAGGGCGAGGAGACGTCGCCGAGCGCCCAGATCCCCTCGACACCGGTGCGCTGCTCGGCGTCGACCGGGATGCGGCAGTCGTCGGTCAGGGTCAGCCCGGTCGCCTCGACGCCCAGGGTGTCGCCGTTCGGGATCCGCCCGATCGCCACCAGCACCAGGTCGGTGTCGTACGCACGCGGACCGCTCGGTCCGGTCGCGGTGACCCTGATCCGGCCGCCCGGCAGCGGCGCGAAGGAGTCGAGGTGCTGGGCGAGGTGGACGTGGCCGCGCTCGGAGACCAGCTGGGTCACCCGCCGGGCGACGTCCTCGTCCTCGTGGTGCAGCAGCGTGCCGGACCGGTTGAGGATGGTGACGTCGACGCCGAAGGACGCAAAGACGTGGGCGAACTCCAGACCGACGAACCCGCCGCCGAGGATGACCATCTCGCGGGGCAGCTCGTCGATCCGCATCACCGTCTCACTGGTGTGCAGCACCACCCGGTCCGCCCCCGGGACCTGCGGCAGCCGGACCCGGGAGCCGGCGGCGATGACGATCCGGTCGGCGGTGAGGTCCTGTACGCCACCGTCCGCCCCGGTCACCTGCAGGGCCCGCGGACCGGTGAACCGGGCCCGGCCCGTCAGCAGCTCGACGTTCGCCAGGCCACCGGCGCGCCAGTCGCGGCCGGCGGCCGAGATCGGGTCGATCCGGCCGAAGATCCGGTCCCGGATGTCGCGCCAGCGCACCGCGTCGAGACGCAGATCGACACCGAGGGCGCGGGCGTGGTCGGCACCGGCAGCGAGGTCGGCCGGGTGGACGTACATCTTCGTCGGGATGCAACCGAGATTGAGGCAGGTGCCGCCGAAGACCCGGTCCGGGCCGACGCCGGCGTCGATGATGGCGACCCTGCGGTCGGCGAACCGTTCGTCCACGATGCTGTTGCCGGAGCCGGTGCCGATCACACACAGGTCGAAATGACGCATGGGCCCCACTGTAGTGACTGCGGTCACGACCGGCCGGCGACGACCGGCGCCCACCTAGAGTGGGGGCATGCTCTGGGCCGAGAACCTCCTGCTGCTGCTCACCGACCAGCGCACCGGCCGCCTGGTCGTCCCCTGGAACATGGCGGACCTGGCGCTGGCCGGGTCGGTGCTGGGGCAGCTGTGGCGGACCGGTCGGATCGACGTCGATGACCCCGACCGGCCGCAGCGGCCGGGCCGGATCCGGGTGCTGGACGCCTCCCCGACCGGCGACGATGTGCTGGACCGGGTGCTGGCCTCCCTGTCCGGGGCGGACCGGCGGCCGGTGGCGGCCGTCCACCGGATCAAGGCGGGCATCCGCCGGGCCCTCTACGAGCGGCTGGAGCAGCGCGGCGTGGTGTCGCACCGGGTCGGCCGGGTGCTGGTGATGGTGCCGATCGACGAGTGGCCGTCACGTACGCCCGACGCCCGCGAGCCGTTCGAGGAGCGGCTCGGGCACTGGTGGACCTCGGCCACCTACCGGGAGGCGACCGGCGACATGGAGTGTGCCTCCACCACCGCACTGCTCAGTGCGATCGGTGCGGTGGCGCCGGTGGCGCGCCGGATGGGGCTCACCCCACGGGTGCGGTCGATCCGGCGACTCGCGGCGCAGGTCCGGGAGGCCTCCTGGGTGGCGAGCACCGTCCACCGGATCCGGGCCGCCCAGCAGGCCTCGGCGGCCTGACCAGGCCTGGCGGCGATCTGACCGACCCGGCCGGCTGACGGACCGGTGACCGGGCCGTCAGCTCAGCGGCCGGGGTACGCGCTCAGATGCCGGCGTACGAGTGCAGGCCGGAGAAGATCAGGTTCACGCCGATGAAGTTGAACCAGAACGCGACCAGCACGATGATCGACAGGATCGCGGCCCGGGTGCCCTTCCAGCCGGCGGTCAGCCGGGCGTGCAGGTAGGCGGCGACGATCACCCAGGTGACCAGGGAGAAGGTCTCCTTCGGGTCCCAGCCCCAGAACCGGCCCCAGGCGTACTGGGCCCAGACCGCGCCGGCGGCCACGGCGAACGTCCACAGCGGGAAGCCGATGGCGGTGGTCCGGTAGGCCCACAGGTCGAGCGTCTTCGGGCCGGGCAGCTGGGCCAGCCAGCCGCGGGTGGCGCCCTTCTCGTCGGAGCGGCGGCGCAGCAGGTAGAGGATCGACAGCAGGCTGCCGAGGTTGAACAGCGCGCCGGCGATGGAGGCGGCGACGATGTGCACGACGAACCACATCGAGTGCAGGGCGGGCACGAGGTCGGCCACCGCGACGTAGAAGACCTCGACGGCGAGTCCGACCCCGATGGTGGCCAGCAGGGTCACCGGCAGACCGAGCCAGCGCATCCGGAAGCGCTGCGCCAGCACCAGATAGGCCAGCACGATGAACGCGATCGTGGTGATCGTGAACTCGTACATGTTGCCCCAGGGGAACCGCTGCGCGGCGATGCCACGGAAGATCGCGCCGAGGGCGTTGCTCAGCCAGGCGATCCCGGTGAGGGCCATCGCCAGCCGGCCCCAGCGGTCGCTCTGCTCCGGGGCGGGAGCGGGGGCGCTCTCCACCGAGGTGCGTACGCTGTGCGGCGTGCCGGTCCCGGCGGGGGTGACGGGCGCGCCGGCGCCGACCAGGACGGCCTCCGCCTCGGCCGGCGCCTTCTCGGTGGCGGCCTTCTCGTCGACCGTCGCCTCGGCGGGCACCCGGCGGGCCATCGCCCATTCGACGCCGAAGACGGCCATGGCCACCAGGTACAGCAGCCAGGCGGTCATCATCGCCAGGTTCGAATAGGCCGCGAAGTCCATCTATTCCATCCCTTCGGACGTCTGGGGTACATCCTCCCCCGGATCATCCATCACCGCCAGCACCGCCGCCACTTCGTCGTCGAGTCCGGTCCGTGCATCGGCACGGTCCAGGCCGCCGATCTCGACCAGGGTGCGGCCGTCACCGTCCGCGGTGGCCCGGGCCCAGATCCGGCGGGGCCGGATGAACAGCGACAGCATCAGTCCCAGGATCGCGGCGGCGACCGACCCGACGGTGAGCGGCAGGCCCGGGCTGGAGGACACCTGCAGCTTGGCCCAGCGCTGCCAGCCGACGAAGGTCAGCCGGCCACGGCCGTCGGGCAGGTCGAAGTACTCCCCCTCCTTGAGGCGTACGGCGACCGGCTTGCCCTCGGCGTCCTTGATCTGGGTCATCGCGGTGGTGTCGAGCGTGTAGACACTCGACGGGGTCCCGGTCTCCGGCCGGGGCGTCCCGGCCCAGGCGTTGAGGAAGAGCTGGGGCACCAGGGCGTCGGGGAACAGCGAGTGCGGGCCCTTCATGTCGACCGTCGCGGTTGGCAGGAAGAAGCCCTGGAAGCCGAGGGTCTCGGGCCGGGCGTCGGGGGCCTTGATCGCGCCGGTGGAGGTGAAGTTGCCGTCCTGGGGCAGGAACACCACCGGGCCGTTGAACGCGACGTTGCCGTTCCCGTCGGTGACCGTCACCACCGGGGCGTACCCGTGGGCGATCAGGTGCACGTCGGTGCCGTTGACCGACAGCGGATGGTTGACCTCGAGGGTCTCGGGGTGCGGGGTGGCGCCGGGCCGGTCGGTGACCGTCACCTTCGCGGTGAACTGCCGGGCCGCGCCGGTCTGCACCGGGCCGGTCTCGAACCGTACGGTGAAGGCGTCCAGGGTCAGCGAGAACGGCGCCAGCGAGCTGTCCCGGAACAGCCCGCCGCCGGTGAAGTCGTCGTACTGGGTGACGTTGTTGGAGAAGCCCTGGCCGGTCACCACGATCGAGGAGCCCTTGTAGCCGAACAGGGTGCTCCAGGCGATGCCGACCAGCAGCACCAGCATGCTCAGGTGGAACAGCAGGTTGCCGAACTCGCGCAGGTAGCCCCGCTCGGCGGCCACCGAGCCATCCCGGCGGACGACCCGGAAGCGCTTGCGGCGCAGCACCGCCGCGGCCGCGTCGAGCACCTCGTCGGCACTCCGGGCGGTGCTGGTGGTCGCCGACTCGGGCAGCCGGTCCAGCCGGCTCGGGGTGGCCGGGGGCTCGGCCCGCAGGGCCCGCACGTAGACCCGGATCCGCGGCAGGATGCAGCCGATCAGCGAGATGAACAGCAGCAGGTAGATCGCCGAGAACCACGGCGAGGTGTAGACGTTGAACAGCCCGAGCGCGTCGTAGATCTTGGACAGCTGCGGGTTCGCGCTGCGGAAGTCCAGCACCTTGGCCGGGGCGATCGCCTTCTGCGGCACGATCGCTCCCGGGATGGCCGCCAGGGCGAGCAGGAAGAGCAGCACCAGGGCGGTCCGCATCGACGTCAGCTGGGTCCAGATCCAGCGGCCGGTCTCCCGCAGCGTCAGTGCCGCCGGCTTCTCGGCCGGGGTCCGGGGCTGCTTCGGCTTCCGGGCCCGGCGGCGTCCCGCGGTCGTCGCAGCCCCCGCCTCGGTCCCCCGCGCGTCGCCCGCCGGCCTGTCCTCGCTCACACCCGCTCCCTCGTTCACAGCACTCTCCGCCACGCCGCCCTGTCCCACACCGCTCCGTCCCACGCCGGTCACAGCACGGTCCCGAAGCCGGCGGCCCAGATCCGCATCAACCCCATCAGGCGTTCCCACAGCCCGGTCACCAGCAGCACACCGACGACCACCATCGAGATCCCGCCGATCCGCAGCACCGCCAGCTGGTGGCGGCGGACGAAGCCGACGACCGCCTGCATCCGGGTGAAGGCCAGCGCCGCCACCACGAACGGGATGCCGAGCCCCAGCACGTACATGAACGCCAGCAGGCCACCCCGCACCGCGCTGCCCTCGTTCATCGCCAGGGTGAGCACCATCGACAGGGTGGGGCCGATGCACGGCGTCCAGCCCAGGCCGAAGACGAAGCCCAGCACCGGCGCCGCCGCCAGGCCGGCCCGCGGCAGCCGGTGGATCCGCAGGTCCCGGTCGCCCAGCGGGATCACCCCGGCGAACATCAGCCCGAGCACGATCGCCAGCACCCCGATCACCCGGGAGATCATGTCCTGGTAGGTGAGCAGGACCCGGCCCAGGGTGCCGGCGGCGACCCCGGCCGCGACGAACACGACGGCGAAGCCCAGCACGAACAGCGAGCTGCCGAGCAGCATCCGGCCGCGGTGGCTGCGCCCGTCCTGGAGCACGTCGGCCGCCCCCAGGCCGGTGGCGTACGACAGGTAGCCCGGCAGCAGCGGGACGACGCACGGGGAGAAGAAGGACACCAGACCGGCCAGCGCCGCCACCGGGATCGCCAGCAGCATCGACCCGCCGACCGCCTGGGTCGCCCACCCGGCGAGGTCCAGCGGGATCACTTGCCGGCCGCCACGTCGTCGATGACGCCGACCAGGGTCGCCTCGGTGGTCTTGCCGATGATCCGGGCCGCGACCCTGCCGTCCTTGTCCACCACCAGGGTGGACGGGATGCCCGAGGGCGGCAGCTGGCTGGAGAACTCCAGCAGCAGCTTGCCGGACGGGTCGTAGATGCTGGGATAGCCGATCCCGAAGCTGCGGACGAACGCCTTGGCCGGGATCGGGTCGAGGTCACGGGTGTTCAGCCCGATGAAGTCGGCCCGGTCCCGGGTCGCCGCGGCGGCCCGGACGAGGTCGGGCGCCTCGGCCCGACAGGGCGCGCACCACGAGCCCCAGACGTTGAGCACCAGCACCTTGCCGGCCGATGCCTTGGTGGTCAGGGCGGTCTGCTCGTCGCCGAGCGTCGGGCCGCTGACCACCGGGGCCACCGGCCGCTTGGCCACCGGCAGGATGGTCACGCCCCCGTCGCCGCTGACGAAGCCGCCCTGGGTGGAGGCGGTGGAGTCGTTCGTACGGCCCCCGCAGGCGGCCAGCGAGCCGGCCAGCGCCACCGACAGCAGCGTGGCCGCGAGGGCCCGCGCGGTGCGGGAGACCCGGCGGAGGCGAGGGACCCGGGAGGCCCGAGGGACACGGGAGACGCGAGGATCAGGCACCGGCGACGAACCCCTTCCGCTGCTTGACCGGGAGCAGGTCCCGGCACGGTTCGGCGTATCCGACGAACCGGATCGCCCCGTCGGTCACCTCCAGCGTGGTCACCGAGGCGAGCGTGCACTCGCGGCGCAGCGGGTTGTGCACCAGGTGCTGGCCCGCCGCGCTGCGCCGGGCCATCCAGATCGGCAGCTGGTGGGAGACGATGACCGCCTCGTGCCCGTCGGCGGCGACGGCCGCGTCCCGGATCGCCGCCGACATCCGCTGCACCTGCGTCGCGTACGGCTCGCCCCAGGAGGGCCGCAGCGGGTTGACCAGGTAGTGCCACAGCCGCGGGTCGCGCAGGTCGGAGTCGAGGCCGTTGAGGACGTGACCCTGGAGGTGGTTCCAGGCCTCGATCACCCGCTCGTCGGTCACCACCGGCAGGGTGGCGTGCGCCGCGGCGATCGGGGCCATCGTCTCCTGGGCCCGCTCCAGCGGCGAGACGCGCAGGTGGGCGAGGTCACGCCCGGTGAAGTGCTCCCCCAACCGGTCGGCCATCGCCCGGCCGAGGTCGGAGAGGTGGTAGTCGGGCAGTCGCCCGTAGAGGACGTGCTCGGGGTTGTGCACCTGGCCGTGACGGCAGAGGTGGACGAGGGCGTGGGTCATCGTGGCTCCCGGTCGGCTCGGCGCGTCAGGCGGCGGTCATCGCGAGCCGGGCGGCCGCGGCGGCCCGGGGCAGCGCGTCGAGGATGCGGTCCATCGCCGCGTCGTCGTGGGCGGCGGACAGGAACCAGGCCTCGAAGCAGGACGGGCCGAGATAGACGCCGTTGTCGAGCAGGGCGTGGAAGAAGGCCGCGAAGACGTCCTGGCGCTGCGTCGAGGAGACCGACCAGTCGGGCACCGCGGTGACCCCCTCGGGGGTGAAGAACACCGAGAAGAGGTTGCCGGAGTGCTGGATGACGTGCGGCACCTGGAAGGCATCGAGGGCCTTGCCGATCTCGGCGCGCAGCAGCGCGGAGCTGGCGTCGATCTGGGCGTACACCTCGTCGGTGGCCAGCCGCAGCGTGGTGAGCCCGGCGGCGGTGGCGACCGGATTGCCGGACAGCGTGCCCGCCTGGTAGACCGGGCCGACCGGGGACAGCTGCTGCATCAGGTCGGCGCGACCGCCGAAGGCCGCGGCCGGGAAGCCGCCGCCCATCACCTTGCCGAAGGTCATCAGATCGCCGTGCTGGCCGTCGAGGCCCCACTGGCCGGAGCGGGAGACCCGGAAGCCGGTCATCACCTCGTCGGTGATCAGCAGGGCGCCGTGGGCGTGGGCGATCCGGGCCAGGAAGGCGGTGAAGTTCTCCCCGTCGACCTCGGCGGGCGGCACGACGCCCATGTTGCCGGCGGCGGCCTCGGTGATCACGCAGGCGATCTCCTCGCCGTGCTCGGCGAAGGCCCGCTCGACCCCGGCCCGGTCGTTGTAGCCGCAGACGATGGTGTCGGCGGTGGTGGCCGCCGTGACGCCCGGGGACGACGGGTGACCGAGGGTCGCGGCACCGGAGCCGGCGGCGACGAGCAGCGAGTCGACGTGGCCGTGGTAGCAGCCCTCGAACTTGATCACCTTGTCCCGGCCGGTGGCGCCGCGGGCCAGCCGCAGGGCGGACATCGTCGCCTCGGTGCCGGAGTTGACCAGCCGGACCTGCTCGACCGGGGTGCGGGCGATGATCTCGGCGGCCAGGTCGACCTCGGCGCCGGTCGGGGCGCCGAAGGAGGTGCCGTCCGCGGCCGCCCGGGCGACCGCGTCGAGCACCTCGGGATGCGCGTGCCCCAGCAGCATCGGCCCCCAGGAGCCGACCAGGTCGACGTACTCGTTGCCGTCGACGTCGGTGACGTACGCCCCCCTGGCCGACCGGATGAACCGCGGCGTGCCACCGACGGCGCGGAAGGCGCGCACCGGGGAGCTCACCCCACCCGGGATCACCTTCGCGGCGCGCTCATAGAGAGCGGCTGACTCCTCGGTGGACAACGACGGCATCGATCGGACCTCCTGCAGGGTGGCTGGGCATCCCCAGCGTACGTTCCCCACCGACGCGACCGCGAACGCCACCGCAGCGTGGGCTCAGTGCGCGGCACGCTCCCAGCGGGCGAAGTCGCGGGCCCAGTAGGTGAGGACGGTGTCGGCACCGGCCCGGCGGATCGAGGTGAGGATCTCGCGGACCGTACGCTCCCGGTCGATCCAGCCCTTCTCCGCGGCGGCCTCGACCATCGCGTACTCACCGGACACGTTGTAGGCGGCGACCGGGACGTTCACCGCCTCGCGCACCCGGCACAGCACGTCGAGGTACGGCAGGGCCGGCTTCACCATCACGATGTCGGCGCCCTCGGCCAGGTCCAGCTCGACCTCGACCATGGCCTCGCGGGCATTGGCCGGGTCCTGCTGGTAGGTCTTCCGGTCGCCGCGCAGCGAGGAGCCGACGGCCTCGCGGAACGGCCCGAAGAAGGCGGAGGCGTACTTCGCGGAGTAGGCCATGATCGCCACGTCCTGGTGTCCCGCCGCGTCGAGTGCGGCGCGGATCGCGCCCACCTGTCCGTCCATCATCCCCGACGGGGCGACCACGTGGGCGCCCCGGTCGGCGTGCATCACCGCCATCCGGGCGTACCGCTCGACGGTCGCGTCGTTGTCGACGCTGCCGTCGGTGGCCAGCACCCCGCAGTGGCCGTGGTCGGTGAACTCGTCGAGGCAGACGTCGGTCATCACCAGCAGGTCGTCCCCGACGGTGTCCCGGACCGCCGCGGTGGCGACATTGAGGATGCCGTCCTCGGCCAGCGCCCCGGACCCGGTGGCGTCCTTGTGCTGCGGAACGCCGAACAGCATGATCCCGGCCAGGCCGAGCTCCGCGCACTCCTCGGCGTCGCGGCGGATGCCGTCCAGGGTCTGCTGGGACTGGCCGGGCAGGGAGGAGATCGGCCGCGCCTCGGTGAGCCCCTCGGCGACGAACGCCGGGTGGATGAGCTTGCTCGGCGCGACCGAGGTCTCCGCGACCATCGCCCGCATGACGGGGCTGGTGCGCAGACGACGCGGACGGTACGGAAGGGACATGCTGGCCTCCAGGGTTGAGCGGGCGCCCGGGAGGGGCGTCGGGAAGAGCCGGCTCAGGACGTCAGGAGCAGGCTCGGGTCGGGACGAGCGGGTTCAGGACGTACGCCTGCGCGACCGTGCCCCGCGGCGGGTCTCCGACGGCTTCGGCACCGGCTGGCCCTTCGCCAGATAGCCGTCGCGACGGTCCGCGGCGAAGCCGGCCAGCGCGTCGGCGAGCCCGACCGCCGACGGGGTCGGGGCGATCACGTCCACCCGCAGCCCGTGTTCCTCGCAGGTCTTCGCGGTCCGCGGGCCGATCGCGGCGATCACCGTGCAGGCGTGCGGCTTGCCGGCGATGCCGACCAGGTTGCGGACGGTCGAGGAGGAGGTGAAGACGACCGCGTCGAACTGGCCGGTCTTGATCGCCTCGCGCACCGGTGCGGGCGGCGGAGCGGCCCGGACGGTCCGGTAGGCCGTCACGTCCTCGACCTCCCAGCCCAGCGCGGTCAGCCCGGCCTTGAGGGTCTCGGTGGCGATGTCGGCCCGGGGCAGGAAGACCCGGTTGATCGGGTCGAGCGCCGGGTCGAACGGCGGGAACTCGGCCGCCAGACCGCGGGCGGACTGCTCACCGGTCGGCACGATCTCGGGCTCGATGCCCCAGGCCCGCAGCGCGTTCGCGGTGGTGACACCGACCGCGGCGACCTTGAGCCCGGAGAACGCCCGGGCGTCCAGCCCGTACTGCTCGAACCGCTCCCGGACGGCCTTCAGGGCGTTCACCGAGGTGAAGCAGACCCACTCGAACCGGCCCTCGACCAGTCCGCGGATCGCCTTGTCCATCTGCTGGGGGCTACGGGGCGGCTCGACCGAGATGGTCGGCACCTCCTCGGGCATCGCCCCGTACGTCCGCAGCCGGGTGACCAGCGGGCCGGCCTGATCCTTGGTCCGGGGCACCAGCACCCGCCAGCCGAACAGCGGCTTGGACTCGTACCAGGTCAGGTCGTCGCGCTGCTCGACCGCGGGGCCGATCATCACGTGCACCAGGGCACTGTCGGCGAGGCCGGCGGCGTGCACCGCCTCGGCCAGCTGCACCAGCGTGGTGAGCACCGTGGTCTGGGCCGTGGACCCGCCGCCGAGGACCGCCAGCGCGGCCTCGGTCGCCGGCCGGCCCGACGACATGGCCGCCTCGGCGATATCGGCGACGACGTCGACCCGGGCGTTCACCACCAGGGTGCCGGTCGGCGCCCACTGGGCGGACTGGGCCCTGGTGAAGGTGCCGTCGGTGGCGGAGACGAAGTGGATGCCGTCCGCGTTGTTCAGCGCGATGCCGACGTACTCGGGGACCGCGGTGAGCGAGGAGACCCCCGGGACGATCTCGAAGTCGATCCCACCCTTGACGCACACCGCGGCCTCGTCGGCGACGTTGGCGTCCATGAACGGGTCACCCTTGACGAGGCGTACGACCCGCTGGCCCCGGTTCGCGAGCCGGAGCACCTCCTTGGCGCGATTGGAGGGGGTGAGCGGGCGGCCGTCGTGGTGACAGGCGAGGCACTCGGGGGTGACACCTGCTTTGAGATGTACGGCGGGGTGGTCGAGGATGGCGGACAGATCGGCGCTGTCCATGATCACCGCATCGGCGTCGGACAGGGTCTGGACGGCCATCAGGGTCAGCAGGTCGGGGTCGCCGGGGCCGGTGCCCACGAAGATGACCCGGCCACGACCGGCCGCGCCCTCACCGGGCAGGGCGCCGAGCTCGTCGGCGGTGCCCCCGGCGGCGGGACCCGCCGGGGCGGGGGCGGGCTGGGCGCCGGGGTGGTCGTCCTGCTGGTTCGAAGCCGGAATCGTCGTCACTGCGCTCTTTCGTTCTCAGGCCTGCGAGCGGTGGCCGACGGCCGATCCGCCCACCGGTGACAGGTGGCACCCAGGCATCAAGCGGTCTCGGCCGGATGCCGGAGCAACATCTCGCGGGCGAGCCGGTCACCGAGGGCCGCGGCACGGCCGACGGCGGCCTCCCGGGACTCGTCGTCCGGTGCCGGCGCACCGCCCTCCACAAGGGTCAACGGGGTCGCCGTTTCGCTCGAGGAAGTACTACGTATCATTTGCCCAGCAACGGCCCGCAGAGTCAAGTCGAGCCCCTCCCCCACCGTCGTGTGCACCCCGACCGGGGCCAGGCAGCCGGCCTCCAGGGTGCCGAGGAAGCGCCGCTCCGCCGTCACCGCGAGCCGGGTCGGCAGGTCGTCGAGGGCCGCCATCAGCGCCATCAGTCCGGGGCCCGCCTCCGCCGCCACCTCGCAGGCCAGCGCGGCCTGGCCGGCGGCCGGCAACAGATCCGTGACCGGGACCGGCTCGGCGGGCAGGCCGTCGACGGTCGTCCGCTGCTCGTCGCCGGTCAGCAGGCCGAGCCGGCGCAGCCCGGCCGCGGCCAGCACGACCGCGTCCACCTCGCCGCGCCGGGCCAGGTCGATCCGGGTGCCGACGTTGCCCCGGATCGGGACGATCTCGATGTCCAGCCCACGCTCGGCGAACAGCCGGGCCAGCTGCACCACCCGACGCGGCGAGCCGGTGCCGACCCGCATCCCGGAGGTGAGCTCCTCGACCCGGCGCCCGACCACCACGTCGCGCGGGTCCTCCCGGGCCGGGATCGCGGCCACCACCAGGCCGGGGGCCGGGTCGACCGGCAGGTCCTTCAGCGAGTGGACGGCGACGTCGATCGTCCCGTCCAGCAGCCCGCCGCGCACCGCGGTGGCGAAGATGCCGGTGCCACCGATCTCGGTCAGGTGCCGCCGGTCGGTGTCCCCGGTGGTGACCACGCCGACGAACTCGGTGGTCGCCCCGAGCTCGGCCAGCCGTGCCGCGACCCACTCGGCCTGGGTGCGGGCCAACGCGGACCGGCGGGCACCGACCCGTACGTGCAGCGCCGTCATGCCCGGGCCCCGGTGCTGATGGTCCGCCCAGTGGAGTCGACCGCTCGCAGAGCGGGATCGACGGCCAGCGTGGCAGAGTCGACAGCCCGTGCGGCGGAGGCGACGGAGCCGGCGGCCAGGGTCACTCCGGCGGTGGCCGACGCCGCCGCGCCGCGCGGAGCGGCGCCGTCCGGCGGTGGCGTCGTGACGGCCTGCATGTGCTCGGGGTCGAGGGCGAAGAGGTCGCGCAGCGCGGCCGCGTAGTCGACCTCCTGCTCGCTGCGGGCGTACTCCTGGACCCGTACGGTCGGCTGGTGCAGCAGCTTGTCGACGACCCGGCGGACCGTCTTGTGCACCTCGTCCCGCTCGGCCCCGGTGAGGTCGGGGGTCAGGCCGGCGAGCCGTTCCAGCTCGCTCTCGACGACGTCGCTGGCCATCGCCCGCAGGGCCACCACGGTGGGTTTCACCTGCGCGGCCCGGCGCTGGGCGAGGAAGTCGCGGGTCTCCTCCCCGACGACCAGCTGGGCGTCGCGCAGCTGGGAGGCCGTGGCGTGGTCGGTGTCGCGCTCCATCAGCAGCGCGATGTTGATCAGCGGCGCGTAGCGGCCGGCCGCCTTCTCGACGTCGGCGGGCAGGGCCAGGTCGATGACCGCTGACAGGGCGGCGTCGCGGACCTGCTCGGCGGTGATCACCGTGCCGCGGGCCCCGGTGCAGGTGACCAGGATGTCGGCGTCCTCCAGGGCGACGTCCAGCTCGGCCATCGGGCGGGCCACGGCGCCGACCGCGCGGGCCAGGTGGACGGCCTTGTCGTACGTCCGGTTCACCAGGGTGAGGTCCACCCCCTCGGCGGCGAGGGTGTGCGCGGAGAGGGCGGCCATCGAGCCGGCCCCGACGATCACCACCCGCTGACCGACCAGCCGGATGCCCTGCTGGTAGAGCTCGTCGAGGGCGGCCGTCATCAGCGAGTGGCCCGCGGAGCCGACCTCGGTGTCCGACTGCACCCGCTTGCCGACCCGCAGGCCCTGCTGGAAGAGCTGATTGAGCGACGGCCCGACGGTGCCGGAGTCCTGGGCGCGGGACAGCGCGGTCTTCACCTGGCCGAGGATCTGGTTCTCCCCGACGACCATCGAGTCCAGCCCGGAGGTGACGTTGAACAGGTGGCTGACGGCCGCTTCGTCGTAGAAGACCGCGCAGTGCTGCTGGAGGGTGTTCGGCGCCAGGCCGGTCGCCTCGGCGACCCGGTTGGTAATGTCGTCCAGGCTGTGGTGGAAGCGTGAGACGTTGGCGTAGACCTCGGTGCGGTTGCAGGTGGAGAGCACGACGGCCTCGTCGATGTGCTCGCTCTCGGCGAGCCCGGTCTCCAGCCTGGCGGCGGTGACCACATCCATCGAGGCCCGGCTGAGGAGGTCGACCGGGGCTGTCTTGTGGGAGACGCTGAGGACGAGGATGCTCACACCGATACCTTCTTCTGGGTCGACGTCCCCTGGCCCTCCGCGGCATCGGCCGGCGGGGTGGTGGTGTCAGGGTGCTGCTGGTAATAGGCCAGGATCTGGAGCTCGCGGCCGAGGTCGACGTCGCGCAGACGTACGCCCTCGGGGGCGTGGACCCCTTCACTGACGAAGCTGAGGATGTTGGTGACGCCGACGGCGGCGAGCCGTTCGAGGGTGTCCTGCGCGGCCCGCGGCGGGACGCAGAGCAGGGCGATGCCTGCCCCGGTCCCGGCGACGACGGCCGGCAGGTCGTCGAGGTGGTGGATGACCAGACTGGTCGGCCCGATCGTGGTGGCCACCCGCATCTTCGTGCCGACCCGGTCCGGGGCGACATCGATCAGGCCGGCGATCCGGAACCCGCGCTCGGGGTAGCCGGTGAAGCCGGCCATCGCGGTGCCCAGCTTGCCCATCCCGACGATGAGGAAGGGCCGGGTGGCGGGCCCGACGAGATGGTCGGAGATCAGCGTGATCAGCCGGCCGACGTCGTAGCCCACGCCACGGGTGCCGACCGACCCGAAGTAGGACAGGTCCTTGCGCAGCTGGGCGGGGTTGACACCGACCGCCTCGGCGAGCTGGTGGGAGGAGACGATCGAGACTCCGCGCAGGTCGCGGAGCACCTGCAGATAACGCGGAAGTCTGGCGATGGTCGCCTCGGGGATCCCGCCGGTGGCGGGCGGAGCAGCGCCCTCGGACACGGCCCTCCTGCCATCGTGCGTTTTCGCCTGCGGAACCACTGTAGAAGGTCGCTCGGACCTTTCCAACCGGGCGATCCGCCGTGGAACCCCGCCGGCGGCAGGGGTGTCCGGGGTCAACGGCCCCCCTTGCCGGGACGCGTCAGGGCGGCCTCGAGGTCGTCGGCGGACAGTCGCCAGGTGGCGACCTGGTCACCGTCGACGAGGACGACCGGGACCAGGTCCCCGTAGCGGGCCCGCAGGGCCGGGTCGTCGTCGACCTCGACCAGGTCGTACGCCACCCCGTGGCGGGCACAGACCGCCTCGACCACAGCCAACGCCTCGACACACAGGTGGCACCCCACCCGGCTCAGCACCACGACCCTGGCCGGCTCGCCGTTCCCGGTTGTCGCACTGTTCCCGGCCGGTGCACTGTCCCCGGTTGTCATGCCGGTCCCGGCCGACACACCGTTGCCGGCCGTCGCCCCCGACAGGTCGGGGGGCGCGACCGTACGACCCCACCGGGGGATCCACCGTGGGGTCATCGAGGACCGCGGGGCGTGATCACGTCATCGGACCCGTACGGGCCCGAGCGTCACTTGCCGGCGCGACGACGCTGGATGCGCGTCTTCTTGAGCAGCTTGCGGTGCTTCTTCTTCGCCATGCGCTTGCGACGCTTCTTGATGACAGAACCCACGGATGGACCTCTCGATCGCCGAGCGCTGGGGCCCGGACAGGACGGATGATCGTCGCCGGAGCGGCGACGGCTCGCGACCACGCCGGTCGCAACTTCCCCATCCTATCCCGACGGCCGCCCGCAAGTGAAAACGCGGCCGTCCGCGGTCAGGCGCCGAGCTCGGCGTCACGGGCGTACGTGGCCCGGACGGCGGCGGCGATCCCGGCCCGGACACCGTGCTCCTCGAGGGCGGCGAGACCGGCCGCGGTCGTGCCGCCGGGCGACGTCACCGCCTCGCGCAGCAGCGTCGGGTGCGCCCCGGGCTCCAGCGCGAGACCGGCGGTGCCGCGGAAGGTCTGGACCGCCAGATCGTGGGCGACGGCCCGGGTCAGCCCGAGCTCCACACCGGCGTCGATCATCGCCTCCATCGCCAGTAGGACGAACGCCGGGCCCGAGCCGGACACGCCGGTGACCGCCCCCATCCGGTCCTCGGCGACCGGCAGCACCACCCCGGAGCGGCCGAGCAGCCGGACGACCAGGTCCAGGTCGGCCGGGGTCGCCGTCGACCCGGCGCACACCGCCGTGGCTCCCTCACCGATCCGGGCCGGGGTGTTCGGCATGCCGCGGACGACCCGGACGCCTCCCGGCAGCCAGCCCTCCAGGGTGGTGGTGGACAGCCCGGCACAGATCGACAGCAGCAGGGTCCCCCGGCCGAGGTCCTTCGCCAGCGACGCCAGGGTGGCCCGGGCGTCCTGGGGCTTGACCGCCAGCACCACCACGTCGGCCCCCCGCACGGCCTCGACCGCGTCGACGGTGGCCCGGACGTCGCGGCCGACGACCAGATCGGCCACCTCGGCCAGCAGCGCGGCGCGGCGCGGCGCGTGGGTCTCCGCGACCACCGCGTGCGCGACCCGCGGGTCCTCGACGGCCAGCAGCGCCCGGAACAGGGTGCCGCCCATCACACCACCGCCGATCACGGCGACGGTGAGGGTGGAGAGGTCGGCGGGTGCGGTGTCCATGGGTCCTCCGGGACGGGTCGGGTGCGGGGCGTTCGGCCCCGGGGACAACGTACGCCGATGCCCTGCCCGGGTGGGCGGGACATCGGCGTACGGACGTGCCGGGGGTGGGGCCGGTCAGGGTGCGGACCGGCGCAGCGGTCAGCGGCGGGCGAGCAGCTCGGCGATCTGCACCGCGTTGAGGGCGGCGCCCTTGCGCAGGTTGTCGTTCGAGATGAAGAAGGTCAGGCCCTTGCCCTCGGGCGCGGACTGGTCGCGGCGGATCCGGCCGACGTAGGACGGGTCCGTGCCGGCCGCGTCGAGTGGCGTCGGCACGTCCATCAGCTCGACACCGGCAGCCCCGCGCAGCACCTCGACGGCCTGCTCGGGGGTGATGTCGCGCTCGAACTCGGCGTTGATCGCCAACGAGTGGCCGCTGAAGACCGGGACGCGGACGCAGGTGCCGGAGACGAGCAGGTCGGGGATGTGCAGGATCTTGCGCGACTCGTTGCGCAGCTTCTGCTCCTCGTCGGTCTCACCGGTGCCGTCGTCGACCAGGTTGCCGGCGAACGGCAGCGCGTTGAAGGCGATCGGCTTGACGTACGGCCCGTACATCTCGGGGGTGATCCCCGCGGCGGAGCCGTCCAGGGCCAGCTTGCGCGGGTCGGGCACGGCGGCGGTCTGGGCGGCCAGCGTCGCCACCCCGGCGACGCCGGATCCGGAGGTCGCCTGGTAGGTGGCGACGATCAGCCGGCGCAGCCCGGCGAGGTCGTGCAGCGGCTTCATGATCGGCATCGCCGCCATGGTGGTGCAGTTCGGGTTGGCGATGATGCCCTTCGGCGGGTCGATCACGTCGCCCGGGTTCACCTCGGAGACCACCAGCGGCACCTGCGGGTCCATCCGCCAGGCCGAGGAGTTGTCGATCACCACCGCGCCGGCGGCGGCGACCTTCGGCGCGACGGCCAGCGAGGTCTTCTTGCCGGCGGAGAAGATCGCGATGTCGATCCCGGAGAAGTCAGCGGTGTCGGTGTCCTCCACCGTCACCTCGCCGGCGCCCCACGGCAGCTTCGTGCCGGCCGACCGGGCCGACGCGAAGAAACGGATGTCATCGAGGGGGAACGCGCGCTCCGCCAGCAACGTACGCATCACGCCGCCGACCTGACCGGTCGCTCCGAATACTCCAACTCGCATGGATCCCAGCGTACGGCACGGCGTCGGGCCCCCCGGGAAACCCGTCCCACCCCTCGATCCGGCCCGGGGCAAGGGTGGCACCAGGGTGCCTGGGTCAGGGCTCGGCAATTGTCCGGTGCGACGTGGAGTGGCCTTTGTCACAGTGGACGCCAACGCCCCGACAGCGGGCGGGTGCCGACGAAGTCACCTGGAGGAACACATGGCACATCCCAGCATCGACAGCCTCAGCATCGACCTCGACGCCCTGCTGGTCGAGAAGCCGGACGAGGGCAAGTGGCAGCTGAACCGCTCCGTCTTCACCGACGAGCAGCTCTTCGAGCTCGAGATGAAGTACATCTTCGAGGGCAACTGGATCTACCTCGCCCACGAATCGCAGATCCCGAACGTCGGCGACTACTTCACCACCTACATCGGCCGCCAGCCCGTGGTGATCACCCGCGGCAAGGACGGCGAGCTCAACTGCCTGATCAATGCATGCGCCCACCGCGGCGCCATGCTGTGCCGCAAGAAGACCGACAACCGGACCACCCTCACCTGCCCGTTCCACGGCTGGACGTTCCGCAACGACGGCCGGCTGCTGAAGGTCAAGGACCCCGACGGCGCCGGCTACCCCGAGCAGTTCGACCGGGACGGCTCGCACGACCTGACCCACATCGCCCGGTTCGACAGCTACCGGGGCTTCCTCTTCGGGTCGCTCAACCCCGACGTCGCCGACCTCACCGACCACCTCGGCGACACCACCAAGGTGATCGACTGTCTGGTCGACCAGTCCCCCGAGGGCCTGGAGGTGCTGCGGGGCGCCTCCACCTACACCTACGACGGCAACTGGAAGGTCCAGGCCGAGAACGGCGCCGACGGCTACCACGTCACCGCGACGCACTGGAACTACGCCGCCACCACCGGCCGGCGCAGCACCGGTGAGTCGAAGAACACCACCCAGACGGTGGACGCCGGCAAGTGGGGCAAGCAGGGCGGCGGCTACTGGTCGTTCCCCAACGGCCACCTGTGCCTGTGGACGTACGCCGCGAACTACCAGTCGCGCCCGCTGTTCCCGAAGATGGCCGAGCTGACCGAGCAGTACGGCAAGGCCAAGGGCGAGTTCATGGTCACCGGCTCGCGCAACCTCTGCCTCTACCCGAACGTGTTCATCATGGATCAGTTCTCCACCCAGATCCGCCACTTCCGGCCGGTCTCGGTGGACCGGACCGAGGTCACCATCTACTGCATCGCCCCGAAGGGCGAGTCCGCAGAGGCCCGCGCCCAGCGGATCCGTCAGTACGAGGACTTCTTCAACGCCTCCGGCATGGCCACCCCCGACGATCTGGAGGAGTTCCGCTCCTGCCAGAAGACCTTCCTGGCCTCCGCCGCCCCGTGGAACGACATGTCCCGCGGCCAGACCCACCAGATCGCCGGCCCGAGCGACTTCGCCCGGGAGCTCGGCATGGACGATGTGCTCTCCTCCGGCGTGAAGAACGAGGACGAGGGCCTCTACCCCATCCAGCACCAGTACTGGCTGGAGACGATGAAGAAGGCGCAGGCCGCCGAGAAGGCCGCCGACGCCGAGCTGCTCGCCGAGCTGGCCTGAAAGGACCCGGACACATGACGACCACCGTACCGAACGCCCCCGCCACCGACGTGTACGTCGACCAGCACGCCGTCGAGCAGTTCCTCTACCGCGAGGCCCGTCACCTCGACGACCGCGACTTCAGCCGCTGGCTGGACTGCTACGCCGAGGACGCCGAGTTCTGGATGCCCGCCTGGGCCGACGACGAGGAACTCACCCGCGACCCGCAGTCCGAGATCTCACTGATGTACTACCCCAGCAAGGGTGGCCTGGAGGACCGGATCTTCCGGATCCGCACCGAGCGGTCCTCGGCGACCTCCCTGCCCGAGCCGCGGACGTCGCACAACATCACCAACGTGGAGGTGCTGGACCGCCGCGGCGCGCTGGTGGACGTGCGCTTCAACTGGCACACCATGTACTTCCGCTACCAGACGGTGGACCCGTACTACGGGACCTCGTTCTACACGATCGACTTCTCCGGTGAGACCCCGCTGATCCGCCGCAAGGTCGTCGTCCTGAAGAACGACTACATCCACCACGTGGTCGACATCTACCACGTCTGAGAGGGACGCCATGTCGTCTGAAGTCATGCCGTCCGAAGCCATGTCGTCTGAAGCCATCACCTCACCGGAGGTCAGGATGCCACCGAACGTCACGTCGTACCGGGTCGCCCTGACCTTCGAGGACGGTGTCACCCGCTTCGTCACGGCCCAGCAGGACCAGACGGTCGCCGAGGCGTCCTACCGGGCCCGGATCAACATCCCGGTGGACTGCCTCGACGGTGCCTGCGGCACCTGCAAGGCCTTCTGTGAATCGGGTGACTACGATCCCGGCTCCTACATCGAGGACGCCCTGAGCGAGGCCGAGGCGGCGGAGGGCTTCTGCCTGCCGTGCCAGATGAAGCCCCGCTCGGACCTGGTGGTCCGGATCCCCGCCACCTCCGCGGTGGCCCGGACGGTCGCCGGCACCTTCGCGGCCACCGTCGTGGACATCCACCGCTACAGCGACAACGTGGTCGGCTTCACCATCGAGGTCGACGACCGTGAATCGCTCAGCTACCTGCCCGGGCAGTACGTGAACATCGAGGTGCCCGGCACCGACCAGCGCCGGTCCTACTCGTTCAGCAGTGCCCCCGACGAGGGGCGGCTCGGCTTCCTGGTGAAGATCACCCCCGGCGGGGCGATGTCCACCTGGCTGGCGGAGCGCGCCGCGGTCGGGGACCGGCTGACCCTGCACGGGCCCAACGGTTCGTTCTTCCTGCGCGAGGGCACCACCCCCCTGCTGCTGCTCGCCGGCGGCACCGGACTGGCCCCGATCCTCGCCATGCTGCGGACCGCGGCGAAGGCGGGCAGCACCCGCCCGATGCACCTCATCTACGGGGTGAACACCGACGCCGAGGCCGTCGAGCTCGACACCCTGGCCGTGCTGGCGGAGCAGCTGCCGAACTTCAGCTGGGACTACACCGTCGCCGACCCGGCGGCGAAGGCCCGGAAGAAGGGCTACGTCACCGCCCACATGGACCCGAAGAACCTCTACGACGGCAACGTTTCGGTCTACCTCTGCGGCCCCCCGCCGATGGTGGAGGCCGTCCGGGCCCACTTCCGGAACACCGGCCTGGAGCCGGAGGGCTTCTTCTACGAGAAGTTCTCACTGGCCGGCTCCACCGCGGCGCAGGACCGCGGCGTCGAGGTGGTGGAGGCCGAGGTCGGCGAGACGATCGCCGAGGAGGCCACCGGCGCGGTGGTGCTGGAGGCCGCTGCGGCCCCGGCCGGCCGGGTCGCCGGCACTCCGGCCGGTCCGGTCCGGGCGCCCGGGCCGGTCGACGTGTCCGGGCTGACCGGGGCGGCAGGTCTGGTCGAGGCGGTCCCGCCCGGCGCCGACGCGTACGATCTGCTGCCCGCGCCGTGGGCGGTGGAGATGACGCCGCTCGGCTCGGGTCCGGCGAGCCTGCCGGCCGACCCGACCGCGTTCGCGATCGGCGGGCTCACGCTGACCGGCACCCGCGACGCGATGGCCGAGGCGGCCGCCCCGAACACCACGGCACTCGCCGCCGGCCCGGACACCGCTGCCGGTCCGGGGGACGGGTACGTCATCGGCGGGACCGTGCAGGGGCCGCAGGCGTACGCCCCGCTGCACGACCCGGTGCTGGCCACCGTCGTCGCCCCCGCGCCGGTGGCGGACAATGTGGCGCCGGACGGCTACGTGATCGGTGAGGAGCACCCGTCGATCCTGAAGTCCGACTCGCTGTTCGACGCCCGCACCGCACTGGAGCTCGGCGTGATGGAGCTGACCATCGGCCGGCTCAGCAGCGGGCAGATCGCCGGCTACCGGATGCTGGCCGACGCCTGCCGACCGTTCGTCGACGGCGACCGGTTCGTCGATGCGGACGCCTTCACCGACACCAACGCGGTGTTCCACGAGTACCCCTTCACCTTCACCGGGAACGAGCACCTGCTCGAGGCGTACCGGCGACTCGGGGTGGCCGGGCACATGCACGAGATGCTGCCGCACGGCCAGTGGTGCCACCCCGACGTCATCGGTGACCACGACCGGATCATCGAGGCGTACGAGCAGGGCGACCGGGACCTGGCCCGGCGGCTCATCATCGAGCACGCCGAGCACAGCAAGGAGACCACCCGCAAGGCGATGATCCGTGGCGGCCTGCTGGACGAGCCGGGCTTCATCAGCCCGGGCCGGTTCGCCGGCAAGGTGGTCCTGGTGACGGGTGCCGCCCAGGGGATCGGCGAGCAGGTCGCCCGCCGGATCGCCGCCGAGGGGGGTCGCCTGGTGCTGGCCGACCGGTCCGAGATCCTCGACGAGGTGGGGTCGGCGATCACCCGCAAGGGTGGCCGGGCCGCCACGGTGAAGGCCGACCTCGAGACGTACGCCGGGGCCTGTGCGGTGGTCGACCGGGCCCTCGCCGAGTACGGCCGGATCGACGTGGCCATCCACGTCGTCGGCGGCACCATCTGGCGCAAGCCGTTCGAGGAGTACCGGGAGGAGGAGATCGACAAGGAGATCCGCCGCTCGCTCTTCCCCACCCTGTGGTCCTGCCGGGCAGTGCTCCCGACGATGTACACCCAGGGGCACGGGACCATCGTCAACGTCTCCTCGACGGCGACGATGGGCCTCAACCGGCTCCCGTACGCGGCGGCGAAGGGCGGCGTGAACACGCTGACCAAGTCGCTCGCGTTCGAGGCCGCCCCACACGGGGTCCGGGTGGTCGCCACCGCCCCGGGCGGCACCGACGCGCCGCCGCGCCGCATCCCGCGGGGCGGTGAGCCGCAGAACACGCAGGAGGAGGCCTGGCACCGGGTCACCGTCGACCAGACGGTGGACTCCTCACTGATGCACCGGTACGGGACGTTGGCGGAGCAGGCGGCGGCGATCTGCTTCCTGGCCTCCGACGAGGCCTCCTACATCACCGGCTCGATCCTTCCGGTGGCGGGGGGCGACTTCGGCGGATGATCCCCGTCGAGAAGCCGGCGGTCCCCGGGGGGGGGCCCTCCGCCCCGGGGACCGCCGGCAGCACCCGAAAAGTTCACCGGCGCGCCGGCCGGACGCCGACCTATGATGCTGCAATGCAGCCGGCGGAGTCGCCCCTGATCGGGCGGGAGCGCGAGCTCGGAGCGCTGGTCGACCTGTGCGAGCGTGCCCTCGCCGGGGCGCCCGCGGTGATCGTGGTGGCCGGCACCGCCCATGTCGGGACCACCGCGCTGGTCGCCGAGGCGGTCCGCCGGACCCGCCGGGCCGGCGCGCCCGCCGCCAACCTGGTCCGGGTGCGCGGGCTGGCGTGGGAACGTCGCTTCCCCGGCGAACTCGCCCACCGGCTCTGCTCGGCGCCCGGCGTCCGCTCCCCCGTCCCGCTGCTGGCCACCGATTCCGACCCCGCGGCGGTCATCACCGGCATCCTCGACCGGCTCCGCGACGGGTCGGCGGGCGGGCTGGTGATCGTCGTCGAGGACGCACAGCACGCCGACCCGATGTCGCTGCGGGCGATCTCCTCGGCCGTCCAGCGGCTCCAGGACGAGCCGGTCGCGGTGATCTGGGAGATCACCGACGATGAGACCTCCGACCCCGAGCTGGCGGCCGTGCTGCGCGCCCACCGGGCCACCACCCTGGTGGTCGGCGGTCTGGGCGCCGACGCCGTCCGTGACCTGGCCCGGGCCCACGGCCACCTCCTCGGTCCGGACGCGGCCCGCCGGCTGGCCGCCTTCACCGGCGGCCTGCCCGGGCTGGTGGTCGAGTTGCTCGAGGAGTTCCCCGGCCTGGACTGGGAGACCGCCTACGACGCGCTCCCCGCGCCGCGCAGCGTACGCCAGGAGCTGGAGGCGGTGCTCGGCGACGCCGGCCCGGGGGTGCGGGACCTGGTCACCGCCCTTGCCGTCGCCGGACAGGGCACCCCGGCCGTCGAGGTCGCCGCCCTGGCGGGACTGGACGACATGCTGCCGCCGATCGACGAGGCGCGGGCCCGCGGCCTGGTGCAGGTCCGCAGCCACCGCGGCCGGCTCACGCTGGCGTTCACCAGCCCGCTGCTGGCCGCGGCGGCGTACGACGCGGTCGATCTGGTCACCCTGCGCCGGCTGCACCTGGCCGCGGCCGAACAGGCCACCGACGACTTCGCCCGGGCCCAGCACCTGTCCGCCGCCACCCAGGGCCCCGACGCTCCGCTCGCCGAGCGGATCGCCGCCCTGGCCGACACGTACGCCGCCGACGGGCGCTGGCGGCAGGCCGCGGACAGCTGGATACTCGCCGCCCGTGGCCACCCGGACCGGGCCACCGGCCAGCGCTACCTGGTGCTGGCGCTGGACGCGATGACCGGGGCCGGCGATCTGCACGCCGCGGAGTCGCTGGCCCGGGAGGCCGAGGCCTTCCCGGGCAATCTCCGCCGCGACATCGCGCTGGGCTACCTGGCCACCCTCAAGGGGCGCCGGGGCGCGGCCGAGCAGCTGCTGCACCGGGTCGTCGACGGGCTCGGCACGAATGCCGAGGCCGAGGCGGTCGCCGCCCACCGGCTCTCCCTGCACGCCCTGGCCGATGCCGACGGCGGCGCACTGGTCACCTGGGGCGAGCGCTGCATCGCCGCCGCGGACCGGCTGGGCCGCCCGGACCTGCCGGCCGCGGTGGAGGCACACACCCTGCTCGGCCTGGGCCTCGGGATGGCCGGCCGGGTCGCCGACGCGGAGGCCGCCTACCGCCGCACCCTGGAGGTGCTCACCACCGGGGCCCAGCGCCAGCGCGCGCTGATGGGGTACGGCTGGCTGGAGCTGGCCTGGGACCGGCCCCAACAGGCGATCCAGGATCTCCAGGCGGCGATCCCGCAGGGGTTCTGGCAGGGCTCGTCACGGGTCGCGCTGTGGGCGTCGGGCTGGCTGGCCCGGGCTCACCTCGAGGTGGGTGAGTGGGACAGCGCGATGGCCGTCGTCAACCGCGGCTGCGAGCTCCTCGACCGGACCGGGATGGACCTGATCGCCCCGCTGATCCACTGGACCGGGGCCGAGATCAGTGCCCTCCGCGGCCTGTCGGCGCAGGCCGACTGGCATGTCGCGCAGGCGATGGCGGTCAGCTCGGAGTACATGATCACCCGGCTCCCGGCGGCGATGGCCCGCGGCCGGGTGGCCCAGGCCCGCTCCGACGCGGACGGCAGCCTGCACGCGATGGAGCCGATCGCCACCTCCCGGCGCCCCGCCGGCGTCGACGAGCCCGGGTTCTGGCCCTGGCACGACATGTGGGCCGGCGCACTGTCGCTGACCGGCCGGCTCGACGAGGCGGACGCTTTCCTCCGCCCGCACGAGGAGCGGGCCCGGGCCGTGGACCGGCACAGCACGATGGCGCGACTGGCGATGGCGCGGGGACGGCTCACCTCGTTGCGCGGCGACATCGACCTGGCCCGGGAGTCGTTCGAGGACGCCCTCGGACTGGTCGAGGGGACGCCGTACGCGTACCTGCGGACCCGGATCAACTTCCTCTACGGCCAGGCGCTGCGCCGGGCGGGCAAGCGGCGTGACGCCGGGGTGGTGCTGCGCCGGGCCCTCGACGGTTTCTCCGCCCTCGGCGCGGCGGTGTACGTGGAGCGCTGCCGCCGGGAACTGCAGGCCGGTGGCGCGGCCGGCACCCGGCCGGCCGGGTTCGATGTGGAGTCGCTGACCGCCCAGGAGCAGGCGGTGGCCCGGCTGGTGGCGCAGGGCCTGAGCAACGCCGACGTGGCCCGGGAGCTGTTCATCTCGGTCAAGACCGTCCAGTTCCACCTGACCCGGGTCTACAGCAAGCTCGGGCTGCGGTCGCGGACCGAGCTGGCCGCGCACCGCGGGGAGCTGACCGAGGCGACCGGCTAGAGCCAGCCCACCCGAGGGGCGAGCACCGCATAGCCGACGAAGGCGACCACATCGATCGCCGTGTGCGCCACCACCAGCGGCGCCACCCGGTGGGTCCGCCGGTAGACCAGGCCGAACACCAGTCCCATCACGAGGTTGCCGGCGAACCCGCCCCAGCCCTGGTAGAGGTGGTAGCTGCCGCGCAGCACCGCCGAACCGGCCAGCACCGCCCAGGGCGGCCAGCCCAGCCGCGGCAGCCGGTCGAAGAGGTAGCCGACGACGATCACCTCCTCGAGCAGCGCGTTCATCAGGGCCCGGGCGACCAGCACCAGGACCGCCCAGGCACTGGTGCCGAGCCCGGCCGCCTGCACCTGGGTGGCGAGCCCGCCCGCCCGGGCGAGCAGGTAGAGGCCCAGCCCGGGGATGCCGATCAGCGCCGCCAGGCCGAGCCCGGTGCCCAGGTCGCGGGCCCACCGCCGGGCCCCACCACGCAGATCCAGCCCGATCGCCGCCCACGGATCGGCATGGGTGCGGCCGAGCAGATGGACCGCGAGCAGGGCCGGCACCACCGGCAGCAGGGTCTGGGCGACCTGGTAGAGGGCGTCCAGCCACGGCCGGTCGGGCACCACCGTCGGGTTCAGCTGGCTGGTCTGCGCCCCGACGCCTCCCGGCCGGGTGGACAGGTCGAGGATCGCCAGCACCGAGTAGACGGCCGACTTCCCCAGCGAGACGAACAGCAGCAGTGCGACCTCCGCGCCGTACGCCGCCCGGGCCCTCATGAGCGCCGGGTGGCGACCTCGCGCGACGCGGCGACCCGGTCACGGGTCCAGGCGAGCGCGTCGACGAGCAGTCGCTCCCGGCCGGCCCGGCTGCCCGCGGAGCGGGTGTTCATCTCCAGGCACAGGTCGCCGGTGTAGCCGTGGGCCAGCACATGGGCCAGGACCTCGGCGGCCTGCTGGTTGCCGGCACCCGGCGCCAGGTGCTCGTCCCGGAACGACCCCAGCCCGTCGGTCAGGTGCAGGTGCTGCAGCCGGTCGCCCCAGGCACGGACCAGGTCCAGCGACCGCACCTGGGCGGTGGCGGCGTGCGACAGGTCCAGGGTGAGGTGCTCGTACGGCTCGTCGGTCGGGTCCCAGGTCGGCAGGTACGCCTGGTACTCCCCCGCGGGGGTGCGCCACGGATACATGTTCTCGACGCAGAAGCGCACCCCGGTCTCCCGGGACACCTCCGCGATGCCGGCGACGAAGCCCATCGCATAGTCGCCCTGCCAGCGGAACGGCGGGTGCACGACGACCACGTCGCAGTCCAGCGCCAGTGCCATGTCGGCGGAGCGGCGCAGCTTGTCCCAGTGCCCGGTGCCGCGCCAGACCAACTGGGTGACGACCAGGGTGGGCGCGTGGATCGACGTCACCGGGACCCCGTGGTAGTCGCGCAGCTTCTCGACGGCCGCCACGTCGGCAGCCACCTCGTCGATGCCGATCATCACCTCGACCCCGTCGAAGCCGAGCCGTGCGGCGGCCTCGAAGCCGCTGACGGTCGACTCGGGGAACATCGACGAGGTGGAGAGGGTGACCCGGTTGCGCGGTCGGTCACCCTCCGCATCATCCGCCAGCGTGCTGTCCATCAGTGTCGTCCTCCGGGTCCTGGGCCGACGACCGGTCCGTGCCGTACGTCCCGCCGCTGCGGGCACGGTTCCAGAGTAGCGAGGCCCCCGCAGCGCCCCGGCAACCACGAGGCGCGCCGGCCGGGCCACCTAGACTGACCGCGTGTCAGCTCCAGAGTCCGTCCGGTCCCGGGTCCCGGCGCAGTCCGGGACGACCGGCCCGCGGCTGGCCGAGGGCGAGATCGCCGACGGCTTCCCGCGCGCCTGGGTCGAGTTCGCCGACCCGGCCGATCCGGACCAGGTGTTCCGCTGCGACGTCACCTGGCTCATCTCCCGGTGGACCTGCCTGTTCGGCGCAGGCTGCCCCGGCATCTACGCCGGCCGCCCCGACGACGGCTGCTGCACCCTCGGGGCACACTTCAGCGAGCCCGGCGACGAGCAGCGGGTGGCCGGCTGGGTCGCCCGCCTCGGCGACGATCTGTGGCAGCACGCCGGCGCCACCGGCACCGATCCGGACGGCAGTCACTGGTCGGCCCGCCGGGACTGGGCCGTCGACGTGCTCGAGGAGGTGGACGAGGACGAGGAGACCGACGAGCCCGAGGGGGCCGACGAACCGGCCGGGACCGGGGCTGAGGCCGAGCGGGCCACCCGACTGCTGGACGGGGCCTGCATCTTCCTCAACCGGCCAGGTTTCCCCGGCGGCGCGGGCTGCGCGCTGCACCACCTGGCGGCCCGCGAGGGGGTGCCGTTCACCCTGACCAAGCCCGACGTGTGCTGGCAGCTGCCGATCCGCCGACTGTTCCGCGAGGTCGAGCGAGGCGACGCGACGACGTACACCGAGGTGAGCATCGGCGAGTACGTACGGTCCGGCTGGGGGGCGGGCGGTCACGAACTCAACTGGTACTGCACCTCGACCCCGGCCGCGCACCGGGCCACCGAGCCGGTCTACCGGACCCTCGCGACCGAGCTGACCGCCCTGATGGGGCCGGCCGGCTATGCGCAGCTGGCCCGGCACTGCGCCGAGATCGAGGCCGCCGCGCTGCCTCTGGTCGGTCATCCGGCGACCCGGGCGGCACAGGACCTCTTATCACACAGGTCTTGACTTCCACTTCCGGACCCCCGGAAAAGACGTGGTCCCCGAGGGCGCACAATGGGGCCATGCATGTCGACCACCTCTCGTACGCCGCCGGGCCTGAGGGACTCCTGGCCTCGGCCCAGTTCCTCAGCGACGCGCTCGGGGTGGACTCCCGCGACGGAGGCTTCCACCCGCGGTTCGGTACCCGCAACCGCCTCATCCCTCTCGCCGAGGACCGTTACATCGAGATCGTCGAGGTCCTGGACCATCCCGCCGCCGAGAAGGCGCCGTTCGGACAGGTCGTCCGCGCCCGCTCCGAGGCGGGCGGCGGCTGGATGTCCTGGGCGGTGGCCATCGACGACCTCTCCGCCTACGAGGCGAAGCTCGGCCGGGAGGCGGCCGTCGGCACCCGCCGGTTCCCCGACGGGCGCCAGCTCGAGTGGCGTCAGCTGGGCCTC
>NZ_JAYFNG010000032.1:0-49274 GCF_034933565.1 Raineyella sp. | reverse complement strand
GCGGCGGCGGCCGTGTGTGGCACCGCCGCACACCCCCGCCCGTAGGGATGGGTCGGCCCCGGGGGCACGACCCTTCCGGCATTTCCCCGCTCTGTCGTCCGGGCCGCCCTTGGTAGGCTGGCGGCCCGTCCCCTCCCAGTCAGGAAACCCCTATGGCCATTCCCTCCTTCGTCGATCGCGTCACTCTCGAGGTGGCCGGCGGTAACGGAGGCCACGGGTGCGCCTCCATCCACCGGGAGAAGTTCAAGCCACTCGGTGGGCCCGACGGCGGCAACGGCGGTGACGGCGGCTCGGTCGTGCTCCGCGTCGACCCCGGCCTGACGACGCTGGTCGAGTTCCACCGCCAGCACAGGCGCCATGCCGCCAACGGTGAGCCGGGCCGGGGGGACAACCAGAACGGCGCCAAGGGCGACGACATCGTGCTGCTCGTGCCGCAGGGCACGGTGATCACCGACGCCGCGACCGGTGCGTTGATGGCGGATCTGTCCACCCCGGACGCCGAGGCGGTCGTGGCCCAGGGCGGCCGGGGCGGGCTCGGCAACGCCGCGCTGGCCTCCTCCTCCCGGAAGGCCCCCGGCTTCGCGTTGCTCGGTGAGGAGGGCGAAGCCCACGACGTCGTCCTCGAGCTCAAGGTGGTCGCGGACGTCGGCCTGGTCGGCTTCCCCAGTGCGGGCAAGTCCTCGCTGATCGCGGCGATCTCCGCCGCCCGCCCGAAGATCGCCGACTACCCGTTCACCACGCTGGTGCCCAACCTCGGGGTGGTGGTGGCCGGCGACACCACCTACACCGTCGCCGATGTCCCCGGCCTGATCGAGGGCGCCTCCGAGGGCAAGGGACTGGGGCTGGACTTCCTGCGCCACATCGAGCGGTGCGCGGCGATCGTCCACGTGATCGACTGCGCCACCTTCGAGCCGGGCCGCGACCCGGTCACCGACCTCGACGTCATCGAGGGCGAGCTGCACGCCCACGGCGGGCTGGACGACCGTCCCCGGCTGGTCGCGCTGAACAAGATCGACGTCCCCGACGCCCGGGACCTGGTCGATCTGGTCCGCGCCGATCTGGAGGAGCGCGGCCTGCGGGTGTTCCCGATCTCCACCAAGACCGGGGAGGGGCTGAAGGCGCTGCAGTTCGCCATGGCCCAGCTCGTCGAGGAGCGCCGGGCCCACCAGCCGGCGCCCGCGGCCCCACGCATCGTGCTGCACCCGCCGACGGTCGGGGAGACCGGTGAGCAGTTCACCATCCGGCGGATCGGTGACGGTGAGGGTGGCTTCATGTGGCGGGTCCGTGGCGCCAAGCCGGAGCGCTGGGTGCGTCAGACGGACTTCAAGAACGCCGAGGCGGTCGGCTACCTGGCCGACCGTCTCAACCGGCTCGGCATCGAGGAGGCGCTGCTCGACCGGGGCGCCATCGCCGGCGACGCCGTCGCGATCGGCGGCGACGACGCGGTGATCTTCGACTTCGCCCCACAGGTCGACACCGGCGCCGAGATCCTGGCCCGGCGCGGGCACGACCAGCGGCTCGAGGGGCAGCGCCCAGCTGTGACGCGGCGCCGCGAGAAGGACGCCGCCTACCACGCCGCCCAGGACGAGGAGGCGTACGTCTTCGGTCCGCGCACCGTCCCGGAGCATCCGGAGGTGCTCGAGGAGCGGACCGACGCGCCGGGGGCCGGGGCGGGCCGGGACCCCGAGGAGCCCGAGCGGTGAGCAACGGCGTGGAGACCTCGATCGATCGCGCGGCGCTGTCCTCCTGCGGCCGACTGGTGATCAAGGTCGGCTCGTCGTCCCTGACCCGGGCCGACGGGCACCTCGACGTGATGCACATCGCGATCCTCGTCGACACCATCGGTGCCGCCCGGGCCCGCGGCCAGGAGGTCGCCCTGGTGTCCTCGGGGGCGATCGCCGCCGGGCTGCTGCCCCTGGGCCTCACCCACCGGCCGTACGATCTGCCCACCCAGCAGGCCGCCGCCGCGGTCGGGCAGGGCCAGCTGCTCGAGCTCTACACCGCACTGTTCCGCCGCTACGGGCTGTCCGCGGCCCAGGTGTTGCTGACCACCGGGGACCTGGAGTACCAGGAGCGCTACCACAACGCCCGCGAGACGATGGACCGGCTGCTGGAGCTCGGCGTCGTCCCGATCGTCAACGAGAACGACACGGTCGCCACCCAGGAGCTGCGGTTCGGTGACAACGACCGGCTCGCCGCCCTCACCTCGCACCTGCTGCACGCCGACGCGCTGCTGCTCATCTCCGACGTCAACGCGCTCTACACCGCCCACCCCGAGACCCCCGGCGCCCGCCGGATCGGCACGGTCCGCAACGTCGACGAGCTGGCCGGAGTGGACATCTCGCGGCGCGGCAGCGCGGTCGGCACCGGCGGCATGGTGACCAAGCTGGAGGCGGCCCGGATCGCCACCGGCGCGGGGATCGCGGTCGGGCTGACCGACCTGGAGCACCTGCCGGGCTTCCTCACCGGCCAGGACGTCGGGACCTTCTTCCTGCCCACCGGCAAACGCCGGCCCGCCCGGCTGCTGTGGCTGGCGCACATCAGCGACCCGGACGGCGCCCTGGTGCTCGACCCGGGCGCGGTGAGCGCCGTCGCCGACCGCAAGGCCTCGCTGCTGCCCGCCGGGATCACCGCCGTCCGTGGCAGCTTCGACGTCGGCGACCCGGTCGACCTGATCGACGAGCGCGGCCGGGTGATCGCCCGGGGGCTGGTGAACTACAACTCCGCCGACCTGAAGAGCATGATCGGCCACCACACCTGGGACCTCGCCGCATCGTACGGGGAGCGCTTCCAGCGCGCCGCAGTGCACCGCGACTCCCTGGTGGTGCTGCGCTGATGCCGCCGCTGTCGGCGCGGCCGGTGCCGGTCCGGGGGCGGTGCCATCCGGCCGACGACGCCGGGACGGCCGGCCGTGTCCGCCTGGCCCACGGAGCCCATCGGGCCCGGGCGGCCCTCGGCGGTCGCGCCCGGAGGGTGCTGGCGCTGCTGGCCGGCGCCGCGCTGGTCCCCCTGACCGCCTGTGGCGGACCGGGCCCGACGCCGACCCCGGCCGACCCGACCGCCGCCGGGCAGGGGACGTACGTCGTCGGCGCCGCCGTCGACCCGCTGTCGCTCGACCCGGCGCTGGTCACCGACCCGGACAGCCTGCGGATCACCCGGCAGATCTTCGAGACCCTGGTCATGCTGCCCGAGGCGGCGGCCGCCGCCACGCCGTCCCCCAGCCCCACCGCCACGACGGGGGCCGGCACCGGCACCGGGCCCGCGACGCCCGGCGACCCGACGACGACGGCGGCGGCGCCGGTCGACGACGCCGTGGCCCCCGGCCTGGCGACCGCCTGGAAGGCGACCAACGGCGGGCGGACGTACACCTTCACCCTCCGTCAGGGGGTGAAGTTCCAGGACGGCACGAGCTTCGGCCCGTCGGCGGTGTGTGCGAACGTCGACCGCTGGTTCACCTTCACCGGCCGGGCGGCCGACCCGGACATCTCCGCGGTCTACCAGGAGGTCTTCGGCGGCTTCATCGACTCCGCGGGCACCCGGCTGGCCGGCTGCACGGTGCTCGGCACCCAGCAGGTGCGTCTCGACCTCACCACCCCGATGCCGGGGCTGTTGACCCAGCTGACCCGCCCCCAGTTCGGCATCCAGAGCCCCACCGCGATGGCGACCTACGGTGCGTACGACACCGGCGCCGACCCGCGCGCCACTCCGTACGCGACCGCCCACCCGACCGGCACCGGGCCGTTCCGGTTCGGCGCCTGGGAGGCGGGCGTCCAGGTGGTCCTGCTGCGCAACCCCGACTACTGGGGCAGCAAGGCGACCGTCGAACGGGTCCTGATCAGGACCGTGAACGACCCCAAGGCGCGCGGCGACGGCCTGGTCAAGGGCACCCTCGACACGTACGACCAGATCACCCCGCTGGAGGCCGGGTCGCTGACCACCGACCCGAAGGCGGGCACCCGGGTGCTCGGCCGGGCACCGCGCGACCTGACCTATCTCGGCATCGACCGCAGCGCCAAGGCGATGCAGGACACCCGGGTGCGCCAGGCCGTCGCGATGGCGATCGACCCGACAGCCCTGGTGGTGCGGACGATGCCGCCCGGTTCCCAGGTCGCCGACGACCTGATCCCCGGCCGGTCACGGCAGCGCGCCTACGCGTACGACCCGACGGCCGCCCGTCGGCTGCTCGCCGAGGCGGGGGTGAGTGATCTCAAGGTGCGGATCGCCTATCCCAGCGGGGTGCAGCAGAGTTACCTGCCGGCCCCGGAGGACCTGTACGTCGCGGTCGCCGACCAGCTGAAGGCGGTCGGCATCACCGCCGAGCCGGTCGCGATGTCCTGGCCGGCGTACCTGCAGATGCTCGGCACCAGCAACAGCACCAACCGCCCCGACCTGCACCTGATGGGGGTGGCGATGGACACCCCGGAGTCGTCCTCGACCGTCAGCCAGCTGCTGTCCGGCGGGGCGGCGGAGTTCGGCCTCGGGGCGTCGTGGACCTCGGCCACGCTGAACACGCTCGCCGGACTGCCGGCCGGCAGCGGCCGGGACGCGGCGGTGCACGCCGCCGCGGACCATCTGCTCACCGACCCGGTCATCGTCCCGCTGGCGGTGCCCGCCGACCGGGTCGCCGTCGGGCGTCGGGTCACCCAGTTCACCGTCCGCCCGTACGCCGACGAGGTGTGGTCCTCGGTACGGCTGACCGGCTGACCGGCTGAGTCGGTGGTCGGCTGAGCTGCTGAGCTGCTGAGCTGCTGACCGGCTCACCGGCTGAGCCGCTGCCGGGCGGCGGATATCCTTGCGGCCATGGAGTTCCGTGACCAGGCCCTAGCCGCTCGTGACGCCGCCCAGGTGCTCGCTGTGACCCCGACCGGGGTGAAGAACGCCGCTCTCCACGCGATGGCGGACGCCCTCCTGGAGGCCACCGAGCCGATCCTGGCCGCCAATGCCGAGGACGTCCGTGCCGCGGAGGACAACGGCACCTCCGCCTCGCTGATCGACCGGCTGCGGCTCACCCCGGAGCGGATCGCCGCGATGGCCGACGGGCTGCGCCAGATGGCCGGCCTGGCCGACCCGGTCGGCGATGTGGTCCGCGGCTGGACCACCGACAACGGGCTGCGGATCCGCCAGCTGCGGGTGCCGTTCGGGGTGATCGGGATCATCTACGAGGCCCGGCCCAACGTCACCGCCGACGCCGGCGGCATCTGTCTGAAGTCCGGCAACGCGGCCCTGCTGCGCGGCTCCTCGTCCACGTACGCCTCCAATGTCGCCGTCGTCGAGGCCCTGCACCGCGGCCTGCAGGCGGTGGACCTGCCGCAGACCGCGATCCAGCTGGTCGCCGGCCCCCGTGAGGTCACCGACGAGATGATGACCGCCCGCGGCCTGGTCGACCTGCTCATCCCCCGGGGCGGGGCCGGGCTGATCAACCACGTCGTACAGAGCTCGACGGTCCCGGTGATCGAGACCGGCACCGGCAACTGCCATCTCTACGTCGACGCCGCCGCCGACCTCGACATGGCGTACGCCATCATGCTCAACGCCAAGACCCAGCGCCCCAGCGTGTGCAACGCCCTGGAGACGCTGCTGGTGCACCGCGACGTCGCCGACGCGTTCCTGGCCCGGGCCCTGCCCGGGCTGGCGGAGGCGGGCGTCACCGTGCACGGTGACCAGCGGGTGGCCGGCGTCAGCGACACGGTGGTGCCGGCCGGGGAGGACGACTTCGCCGCGGAATGGCTGTCGCTGGACCTGTCGGTGAAGGTCGTCGAATCGCTGGACGAGGCGATCGCGCACATCCGTCGCTACACCTCGGGGCACTCGGAGACGATCGTCACCGACTCGCGCCGGGCGGCCGACCGGTTCGTCGCGGCGATCGACGCGGCCGCGGTGCTGGTCAACGCCAGCAGCCGGTTCGTCGACGGCGGCGAGTTCGGCTTCGGGGCGGAGATCGGCATCTCCACCCAGAAGCTGCACGCCCGCGGCCCGATGGCGCTGGTCGAGATGACCTCGACGAAGTACGTGGTGGAGGGCGAGGGCCAGGTCCGGAGCTGACCGGGGCCCTCCGGGCCGGGCTCCCAGCGGGACGGGCTCAGAGCTCTCCGCAGGGCGGGGAAGGTGGTCCGCGCAGGGCGGGGCCCCAGCAGCGCGGCCTGAGGTGTTCCGCCACCGGGGCACTCCGGGACAGCGTCGGGCCGAGCCGCTAGCATGACCGGCATGACCAATGCTCTGGTAGCCCTCGCAGCGGGCGAAGGCCTCACGCTCCCGATGCCCGAGTGGGCGTTCTTCCTCATCCCGTTCCTGATCCTGACCGGGCTGATGCTCGCCGTCCAGCTCATCGGCCGGACCCACCCGCACAGCTGACCACTGGGTTGGCCACTACGCAGACCGGCCTGGCGCGCCGCCGTGACGTCCTGTACGGACGGCGGTACCGCCTGGGCGTGATGGGCGGCACCTTCGACCCCATCCACCACGGCCACCTGGTCGCGGCGAGTGAGGTCGCCGCCCGGTTCGCACTCGACGAGGTCGTGTTCGTCCCGACGGGCACGCCCTGGCAGAAGAAGGACCGCCAGGTCTCCTCCGGTGAGGACCGTTACATCATGTCGGCGATCGCGACCTCGTCGAACCCCCGCTTCACCGTCAGCCGGGCCGACATCGAGCGGCCCGGCGACACGTTCACCGTCGACACGCTGAAGGACCTGCGGGCCGAGCGGGGCGACGACGTCGACCTGTTCTTCATCACCGGTGCCGATGCGCTGGCCCAGATCCTCACCTGGCGCGGGGCCGACGAGCTGTTCGAGCTGGCCCACTTCATCGGCGTCAGCCGCCCGGGCATGACGCTCGAAGCACCCTCGGTCGAGCACCTGCCGGCCGACCGCATCACCTTGCTCAACGTGCCCGCGCTGGCCATCTCGTCCACCGACTGCCGCCAGCGGGTGCGGGACGGGCTGCCGATCTGGTACCTCGTCCCCGACGGCATCGTGAACTACATCAACAAACGTGGTCTCTACCAGGAGCTGTGATTCTTTGACCGCCACCGAGCGTTCCGTCCATCTCGCCCGGGTCGCCGCCCGGGCCGCCGCCGACAAGCTCGCCACCGATCTGGTGGCGTTCGACGTCTCCGAGCGGCTGGCGATCACCGACATCTTCCTCGTCGCCACCGCGGCCAACGACCGCCAGGTCGGTGCCGTGGTCGACGCGATCGAGGAGGCGCTGCACCGGGAGGATGCGAAGCGCACCCGGATCGAGGGCGACCGCGAGCAGCGCTGGGTGCTGATCGACTTCCTCGACGTCGTCGTACACGTGATGCAGCCCGACGAGAGGGCCCTCTACGCCCTGGAGCGGCTCTGGGGTGATTGCCCGCGGGTCGAGCTCGGCGTCGAAGAGACGCGATGACCGCGGCCCGGCTGATCATCTGGCGCCACGGCGAGACCGACTGGAACCTCACCGGCCGCTTCCAGGGCCACCACGACATCCCGCTCAACGCCGTGGGGGAGCAGCAGGCCCGGACGGCGGCCCCGTTCCTGGCCGAATGGGCCCCGACCACCATCGTCTCCTCCGATCTGTCCCGGGCCCGCGGGACGGCCCAGGCCCTGGCGGACGTCACCGACCTCCCGATCACCCTCGACGAGCGGCTGCGCGAGATCGATGTCGGCGACTGGGTGGGTCGTACGATCCAGGAGATCGTCGAGGAGGACCCCAGCATCGGGGAACGGATGCGCACCGGCGAGGACGTCCGCCGCTCCGAGCGCGGTGAGACCGCCGGCGAGATGGGGGAGCGGATCGCCTCGGCGCTCAGCGACATCGCCGAGCAGGCCGCCGACGGGGAGACCGTCGTCGTGGTCACCCACGGGATGGCCGCCCGGATCGGCTCGGTGTTCTTCGTCGGCGGATCCTACTTCGACACCCGGCTGCTCGGCGGCGTACGCAACTGCGCCTGGATCGTGATGGACACCGGCCGCGACGGCGTGTGGCGGATCCGGCAGTACAACGTGCACGTCTGACCGCTCGGGTGATCCTCTGGCTGCTCGGTGACTTGTCAGGGACGGGTTCCGGTGGCCTTGTCGGAACCGTCAGGAGGGCCTGCCAGGGGCCATCGGGAGCGGGCGCCCGATTTGGTGCGATCGGCGATTCGCGCTAAGGTTCTCTGGTCGGTCCGCGCAGGACGGGCGCCCGCAAGGGGCATTGGCGCAGTTGGTAGCGCGCTTCCATGGCATGGAAGAGGTCAGGGGTTCGAATCCCCTATGCTCCACTCTCTGTCTGTTCGGACTTGTTCCGGGCGGTCGAGTGTCTCCTGTACGGGAAGTATCCCGGGGCAGACGTACGGGGCATTGGCGCAGTTGGTAGCGCGCTTCCATGGCATGGAAGAGGTCAGGGGTTCGAATCCCCTATGCTCCACCAGATTGAATATGTTCAAACCCGTGACCTCAGAACAGAGGTCGGAGGTGGACTCCGGGTTCAGCGGGGTCGCAAGAATGGGCGTTCCGACAGTGTCGGGGCGCCCTTCTTCGTCTGTTGGTGAGGTCACGGGTTCAACGTGGCCGAGCCCACGGGTCTTGTTGACGATCACCGCGAACGGCTCGCTGAGTTCGTGGCGTACACGGATGCGCCCGTCGTCGGACACGTCGACGTAGAGGGCCTCGAAGAAGGCCCGGTTGAGCTGGCCCCGCGCTTCAGGGGTGGCGTGGCGGTAGAGGTCGTGGGGTTCGGCGCAGAGTGCGGTTGTCTTCTTCGTCAGCTCCACGCCGGCCTCCAGCTCGACGTCGACCTTGTCCGTGTGTTGTTGGACGGCCCGAGGTTGGAACTTGATGTCGCCCAGGAGCTTTTGCAGCTTGTCCGGGGAGCCGAGGCCGTTCATGAGTCCTTGGAGCAGTCGGTCTTCTCTCTGGTCGAGCTCGACGAGCTCCTTCTTGAGGTTGGCCTGGAGCTGCTTCGTGGTGGCTAGGTGCGCGGCGACTTCCTGCTCGGTCGCTTCGATCAGTGCCTTGCTCCGGTCGGGGCCGATCGAGATCTGGCTGTAGGAGTCTTCGACGGCTCGTTCGAGTGGATCGATGCGCAGGAAGGGGAGATCGCACACTCCCTTGGCCCGGCCGGTGCAACCGAAGTAGGCGTACTGGTGGTCCTTTACTTCTGTGTAGATGAGGCGGTTGTGATGGCCTCGCTGCTCGCAGCGGTCGCACCAGACGTAGCCCTTGAGGTAGTGGTGCAGCTTGTGTATGCGCACGTCGGCGGTCGAGCGGGTGTCCAGTACGTCCTGGACGCGGTCGAAGAGTTCCTGATCGACGAGCTCCTCGCAGGTGGTCCAGGCTGCCGGTTGGGGACGTTCTTCTGGACAGGGAGAAGAAGGATTCCATGGCGGCGTTGTCACCGCAGGCGCCGACCCGGCCCATGGATCCGACCATGTGGGCCATCGACCGCATTGCGCGGGGTGGGCGATAGGGGTGGGGAGAGCACCCCATCGGAGGCCTTAGGCGGATGCCACCACCCTTCATTGGACGAGATTGATAACCACCGAGACCACCATGAGGACGAACATGGCGGCCACCGTCAGCACGATCAGGTAGTACGGGAGAGCGGTCATGAAATACCAGACGCGCTCCCCGGATCGGATGCCGGCCTCGCGAACACAGGAAGTGAGGTATTGACGGCTCAAGAAGTGGAAGATGCTGATCTTGTCGGGTCCGCCGCCACCATTCGTCGCGGATCTCCACCGGCTGAGATAGCCGAGCCGACGAGAAAGATAGTAGCACCCGAAAATTACCCCCCATCCCAGCACGACGATTCCGTAAGTGATGTTGAATGTGAAGTAGAGCAACAGGCATGCCGCTGCCACCCACCCAGGAGCCACCACAAGGACCAGCGGAATAATTCGGCGCGATGCAGCCGCATCACACGCATCCCCCAACTCGGGAAAACTCATCCCAAACCTCGCTTAACGTAATTTCGCCATCCCTTAGGTCGTACAGTTTGCGGACCCTACAGGATCCCGTGGATCACCCCGAACAGACGCCCACAGAATTCAAATGCTTCGGATCAGTGGATCGACTTCTCGATGACTTCAAGTGGAGCCTCAGCCCATGCCGCGATCTCTTTCGCCTGTCGCACGACGCGGAAATCGTCCCATGGGGGCGGGCGGAATACAAACGAGGACAGAGAATCCAGCGCCACTTCCCGCCCGTCATTCAATATGACGGAGCCGTAAAGCAGCGGAAGACCCGTCGCATTCATTGAATTGAACTCAACGATTACTCGGTCTATTTGATAGCGACCCACCTTACGATACAATCCGTAACGCAGGGCGGCACCGTTCAAAACGACAGCCTTTTGCTCAATGAAGAGGATGTAAAAAATAGTCGCGAAGGTGAAGAATCCACCTCCGAGGAGTCATACGCGATCCAGCACCGCGCTGATGCCCAACGCAAGCAGTGGGTAAATATAGAACCCCCAAAGGACCGGTATGGGGTGCGGTATTAAGAAACGACGACCTCCCCAGTTGAACTCCACTCCTCCTCCTCCTCCTCCTTTCCTGCGATGTAGATTTGGCTAAGGTCGACCGCGATTGTTGATCCAGTTTCCAGCCACCCAAGCCCCAGATCCAGAATTCATCATCCCGCTATACACGGCCACTCGACGCCAGCCGCGATATCGAATGCAGTGTATTGGCCGTTTCCGGAGGGTGACCAAGTTCATTCTTCCGGTCCGTGATTTGTCCCCTACAAAAGCTCGGTATTCGGCGGTAGTGGTCCGCTCTTTATAGCCGATCCACTTGAACCCGGAACGTCCGGCCTGACCGACTCTTGCCACCGCACCCAGACCGAAGGAGGCGGCGGTCCAGATGCTGTCGGCGGCGATAGCGCGTCCGCTGCGGCGTATGGCCTGTCCCAAGGCCCCTCCCCTGTTGACGCGCTGCGGCCACAGTGTAGGCCGTACGGACTCCCCATGCGGCGACGGTGGCGATCGCACAAGCGCCAAGCCCGCCGATGATACAGACACCAGTGGCTGCCACGTTGACGATCGTCGTAATGGCGGACCGATGCACCATCAGGAAGCTCCCAACATCTCCCCAACCGAATTCTCCGGTAAGGTCGTGTTGGTTGACCGGATCATTCGCATACGCGTAGTTGTTGTCGGTTCCGCCTTCTTGGGGGTCGATGGAGAGGAATCGTCCGAGTGCGGCGATGTAGAGGTGGGCGCCCATCTGGGTGATGCCTCCGGCGATGGGGCTGGTGTCGGTGTCGGTCAGCTTCTCGTGTTGGCCGACGTAGCCGTAGGTGGTGCCGTCGGCCGTGTTGTCGGGGGTGGGGATCGGGTTGAGGGCGCCGGCTGGTTGGCTGATCGGGGTGGGGAGGACCTCGCCGAAGGGGCCGGTCATGAACGCGCTGATCAGGGCCCCGAGAGCGTTGGTGGTGGCGAAGATGTCGCCGTGGATGTTGGGCAGGCTGTAGGTGGCGGCGTCGGCTCCGGTCGCGCCGGTGGTGATCGTGGCCAGGACGTCACCGGGCAGGTGGTCGAAAATTCCGCAGTCCGTGCAGGGTGATCCGTAGAAGCGTGACGTCCTTGGGTGACATGGGTTGCTCCATCTCCGCGCCGTCATGCCGGTCGCCGGCTGAGAATGCACGGAGTTTCGCAACCATCCCTAACTGGGTGCTCTTGGCTGCTTGACACGATGCTCGGCAGGGGGTCGGTATGCGGCACTGGCAGCGCCGTCGTCTCTCGCTGTTCCAGACGCACACTGGTGGTGACGGGCGCGGGTCGTACGTGACCCCTCGCCTGCACCACGTGAGGGAGGCCCATCATGAGTGGGAATCAGACAGTCCTCGTCGTCGGCGCCACCGGCTACGTCGGTGGCCAGATGGTTGGCGAACTGCTGGCGCGGGACAAGCCTGTGCGGGCGCTCGTACGGCCCGCGACCGATGCCGGGCATCTTGAGTCCTCCGGCGTTGAAGTCGTCCGGGGCGACATGCTCGACCCGGCGTCGCTGGAGGCCGCGATGACCGGCGTGGACGCGGTGGTGACGACCGCGGCGGGGTACACCCGCGGGCTCCCGGAGGCGGACGAGATCGACACCGTCGGCCAGGCGAATCTCGGGACGGCCGCCGCCCGCGCCGGCGTGCGCAGGTTCGTGCTCACCAGCATCCTCACCTGCGACCAGACTCCCCAGGTGCCGCACTTCTGGCACAAGAAGCTGGCCGAGGACCACCTGGCGGCGATGGGGGTGCCCTTCGTGGCGCTGCGCCCCGGGGCATTCCTGGACAACTTCACGCGCTACGGGAGTGACCCGTTCACCACTGGGCGGCTGGTCCCCACCGGGGCACCCGGCTCGGTGATGACCTTTGTCCTCACCGCAGATCTGGCCCGGTATCTGGCCGAGGCGGTGGATGCTCCGGGTGTCGACGGGGAGCGGATCGACGTCGGCTGGACGCGCCCGGTGTCCGTCACGGAGATCGCCGCGATCGCCTCGCGGCTGCTCGACCGACCGATCGCGGTGGGGGCTGCGGACTTCCCGGTCGGCGCGGGGACGACAGGGGAGGAACGGCAGGCCCGGACGATGTCTGCGGACATGCGGGCAATGGCCGAGTGGTTCGACACCGGCCGCTACGTCGCCGATCCGACCCGGCAGGGCCAGGTGTTCGGCCCGGTGCCGACGCCGGAGGATGCGATCGCCCGGTTCCTGGTCGGTCTCGGCCATCAGGTCCGGGTCTGACTGTCGCCGAGAGCGCCGAGCCGATCACCACCATGGGCGGCGTACGGATGGTCCCCGACCTGACCCTGGCCGACCTGTACCCCGCACGTGCCGATCTGTTGGTGGTCGCCGGCGCGGTCATGTGGGACCGCGGCGACGGGCGGGCAGGTCTGGGCGGAGACCGCGGAGGCCTTCCTCGAGGCCGATGTGCCCGTGGCCGCCATCTGTGGGGCCACCGCCGGGCTCGCCCGGGCCGGGCTGCTCGACGATCGGCGTCACACCAGCGCCGCGCCCGTCTGCTCGCCTGTACCGAGGCCGGCTACTGGGCGATCCGGCAGATCTCCGTCGCACACCACCCCTGGGCCGATCGGGTCGCTTCCCGGGTGGACCTGGCGGATCTGCGGCACGCGCTCGACACACTGTGCAGGCTCACCACCGTCCTCGACGAGGACCGGACGGCGTCCGCGTGACCCTGGCGGCCCGCGCGGTCTCCTCATTCGGTCGTCGTGCCCCTGGCAAGACCCGGACTGCTGCACCGGCTGCGGTCATGTCCGCTCGGTGGTCCCTCAGGCGGTCGTCGTGACCCCGTCGGCGCCTCCGGTGTGCCTCAAGCGGTGCCGACCCGGTCAGCGCGTCCGGTGTGGCTCAAGCGAGCGTCGTGACGGTGAGCCCCACGGCGGTCTGCTCGACCCGGCAGGAGGTCAGGTCCGTGACCACCGCGTCGGCCTCGGAGAGCTGGGTTGCCGGGTGGGAGGTCGCCACCGCGAGCACGTGGGCACCCGCCGCGCGACCGGCGCGGATCCCGGCCGGGGCGTCCTCGATGACCAGGCAGTCGCGGACGTCATGGCCGAGGGCTCGGGCGGCGAGGCGATAGCCCTCGGGATCGGGTTTGCCCCGGGCCACGTCCTCGGCCGAGACGAGCACCTCGGGTGCCGGCAGCCCGGCGGCCGCCAGACGGGCCAGCATCAGACGCCGCGAACCGGACGTCACCGCCGCCCAGCGATCGGTCGGCAGGCCCGTCAACAGGGACCGGGTGGCGGGCAGCGCGACCACGTCGCCCAGGTCACTGAGCTCCAGCTGCTCCAGCTCGGTCACCGCGGCCGCACGCTGTGCCGCGGGCAGGAGATCGGCGACGGTGTCCTCGGAGCGCCGGCCATGACAGACACGCAGGATCTCCTCCGCCTCGAAGCCATGCGCACCGGCCCAGGTCCGCCAGGTGCGGGTCACCGCCGCCGTGGAATCGACCAGTGTTCCGTCGATGTCGAACAGGATGGCCTCGACCGGGAAGAGCATGACCCCAGCCTAGGCGCCCCGGGCCGCCAGGATGGCCGCGCGCTGGGCGTCGGTGAGGGGTTTCACCGCCTCGCGTACGGTCACGCCGGAGGCCCGGGCGGCGCGCGGCAGCAGCCAGTCGAACACCAGGTCGGGCCGTTTGCGCCCGGTGTCGCGGAGCACCCAGCCGATCGCCTTGCGGATGAAGAACTCCTGCTCATCCAGCATCGCGTCGGCGTAGCGGGCGAAGCGCTCGAAATCGCCCGCACCGCGGCGCAACGCGACCAGCAGAGGCCTTCTCGCCCGCTGCGCGCTCAGGCCTCGCCCGGGCGCGCAGCTCCGCATCGATCTCATCGGCCAGCCCCCGGGGATCAGTCACGAGCACATTGTCCCCGGATGCCGGACGGATGCGGATGACTACCGCAGGTCGAAGCGGTCCAGCTCGGAGACCTTCACCCAGGCGGCGACGAAGTCGCGGACGAACTTCTCCTGGGCGTCGTCACTGGCGTACACCTCGGCGATGGCGCGCAGCTCGGAGTTGGCCCCGAAGACCAGGTCGACCCGGGTGCCGACCCAGCTGGCCTCCCCGGTGGTGGTGTCGGTGGCCCGGAAGGTCCGGGAGTCCTCGTCGGCGGGCTGCCAGGAGGTGTTCATGTCCAGCAGGTTGACGAAGAAGTCGTTCGTCAGTGTGCCGGGCCGCCGGGTGAACATGCCGTACGCCGACCCGTCCCAGTTCGCCCCGAGCACCCGCAGGCCGCCGACCAGCACGGTCATCTCGGGCGCGGTCAGGGTGAGCAGGTTGGCCCGGTCGACCAGCAGATGCTCGGCCGGCATCCGGTGCACGCCCGCCTTGACGTAGTTGCGGAAGCCGTCATGGCTCGGCTCCAGGTAGCCGACCGACTCGACATCGGTCTGCTCCTGCACCGCGTCCGTACGACCCGGGGTGAACGGCACGGTGACCTCGACCCCGGCGTCGGCGGCCGCCCTACGGACGGCGACATCGCCGGCGAGCACGATCAGGTCGGCCAGCGACACCTGCTTGTCGGTGTGCTGCTCGGCCTGCCGGGCGTTGAAGTCCTGCTGGATCGCGGTGAGCGCCTCGAGGACGCGGCCGAGCTCGCCGGGACGGTTGACCTCCCACGACCGCATCGGCTCCAGCCGGATCCGGGCGCCGTTCGCGCCGCCCCGCTTGTCACTGCCGCGGAACGAGGCGGCCGAGGCCCACGCCGTCGACACCAGGTCGGCCACACTCAGCCCGGATGCCAGCACCGCCTGCCCCAGAGCCTCGACGTCGGCGGCGTCGATCAGCGCGTGTTCGCGGGCCGGCAGCGGGTCCTGCCAGATCAGGTCCTCGGCCGGCACCTCCGCGCCGAGGTAGCGGGACTTCGGCCCCATGTCGCGGTGGGTCAGCTTGAACCAGGCCCGGGCGAACGCCGCGGTGAACGCCGCCTGGTCACCGCGGAACCGTCGGGCGATCGGCTCGAAGCCCGGGTCCATCCGCAGCGCGACGTCGGTGGTGAGCATCCGCGGCTCGCGACGGCCCTCGGAGTGGGCCAGCGGCACCATGTCCTCCCCGCCCTGCTTCGGCCGCCAGTGGTAGTGGCCGCCCGGTCCCTTGACGACCTCCCAGTCGTAGGCGAACAGGATGTGCAGGAACTCGTCGTCCCAGCGGGTCGGGTGATAGGTCCAGGTCGCCTCGATGCCGCTGGTGATCGTGTCGTCGCCGACGCCGGTGCCGTACGAGCTCTTCCAGCCCAGACCCTGCTGCTCCAGCGGGGCCGCCTCGGGAGCGGGGCCGAGGTGCTCGGCGTCCGGTGCGGCGCCATGGGTCTTGCCGAAGGTGTGACCACCGGCGATCAGTGCGACCGTCTCCTCGTCGGTCATCCCCATCCGGGAGAACGTCGTACGGATGTCGCGGCCGGCGGCGACCGGATCGGGCACCCCCTCGGGGCCCTCGGGATTGACGTAGATCAGGCCCATGTGGGTGGCGGCCAGCGGCTTGTCCAGCTCGCGGTCGCCGCTGAACCGCTGATCGTCGGCCAGCCAGGTCGGCTCGGCACCCCAGTAGACGTCGTCATCGGGCTCCCACACGTCGGGGCGACCCCCGCCGAAGCCGAACGTCTGCAGGCCCATGATCTCCAGCGCGACGTTGCCGGCCAGGACCATCAGATCACCCCAGGACAGGGCGGGGCCGTACGTCTTCTTCACCGGCCAGAGCAGCCGGCGGGCCTTGTCGAGACTGGTGTTGTCGGGCCAGCTGTTCAGCGGTGCGAAGCGTTGTTGGCCGGTGCCGCCGCCACCGCGGCCGTCGAAGACGCGGTACGTGCCGGTGCTGTGCCAGGCCATCCGGATGATCAGCGGGCCGTAGTGGCCGAAGTCGGCCGGCCACCACGGCTGCGAGGTGGTCAGCACCGTCGCGATGTCCCGCTTCACCGCGGCGAGGTCGAGCGCCAGGAAGGCCTGCTTGTAGTCGAAGCCCGGCCCCATCGGGTCGGCCTCCTGCGGGTTCTTCGCCAGCACCTTGAGGTTGAGGCGGTGCGGCCACCAGGACGGGTTGGCCGACGCCTCGGTCGGATAGGGCAGGCGTGGGGTCTGGTCGGGATCGGACATCGTGATCAACCTTTCGTGCGAAGGGCGCTCAAGGGCAGTCAGCTGGTCCTGCCCTCGCCGCCGCTCGGCCCGGACAACACGGTCATGCTCCCATCGTCCGCGCACATCCGGGCCCTGTAAAGGCGAGGGGCGCGGGCGTGGGATCCCCGCCGAACGGTCCGTCGTCACACCGCTCTGAGGCGTCCCACCGCTTCGGCTCATCAACCACCCGGCTCATCAACCACCCGGCGCTCATCGGTGGGCGCCCCGCCCGCGGGGCCATGAGCGGCGTTTGACTCCCGGGGGTGGCCCGACCGGCGTGGTGGCCCACCGCTTGGCCCGGTCGACGATCAGCGAGTACACGATGACGAGGAACACCAGGGTGGCGAAGTACGGCAGCCCCAGTGGGGTGAAGCCGAAGACGGCGGCCAGCGGTGACAACGGCAGCAGGACGCCCACGACGACCACGGCGCTGACGGTCGCGAGCAGCGGGGCACTGGGGCGGCTGCGCCAGAAGGGCACCCGGGTGGTCCGGATCACGAAGACGATCAGGGTCTGGGTGGCCAGTGACTCGATGAACCACCCGGTGCGGAACAGCTCCGGGCCGGCGTGGAAGACCTGCAGCATCAGGGCGAAGGTCATGAAGTCGAACAGCGAGCTCAACGGCCCGATCATCAGCATGTAGCGCCGGATGTGCCCGATGTCCCACTCGACCGGACGGGCGAGCTGCTCGTGGTCCACCCGGTCGGTGGGGATCGCGAGCTGGCTGGCGTCGTAGAGCAGGTTGTTGAGCAGGATCTGCGACGGCAGCATCGGCAGGAAGGTGAGGAACGCGGACGCCGCGGCCGCGCTGAGCATGTTGCCGAAGTTGCTCGAGGTGCCCATCAGGATGTACTTCGTCGTGTTGGCGAAGATCCGCCGGCCCTCGATCACACCGTCGGCGAGAACGTCCAGGTCCTTCTCCAACAGGATCACGTCCGCGGCCTGTTTGGCGACGTCCGTGGCCGAGTCGACCGAGATCCCGACATCGGCGTCGTGGATCGCCAGGGCGTCGTTCACCCCGTCGCCGAGGAAGGCGACATCGAACCCCGCCTTCCGGTGGACCCGGACGATCCGCGCCTTCTGCTCCGGCGACACCCGGGCGAAGACGCGGGTGCCGGGGATCGCCGCGGCGAGGGCACTGTCGGTCAACTCGTCGATCTCGCGCCCGGTGAGGGTGCCGCCCGGGCGCATGTCCAGCTGATGACTGACGTGCTCGGCCACCTCGGCGGCGTCACCGGTGAGGATGTGCACCGAGATGCCGAGATCCCGCAGCCGTCCGAGGGACTCTGCGGCGGACTGCTTCGGCGGGTCGCGGAACACCAGCAGGCCGACCACCTCGGGGGTGCCGGTCGGAGTACTGGTGGGCGTCGGCCCGTCGACACCGACCCGGCTGACGGCGACCACCCGGTTCCCTTCGGTGAGCTCCTGCCTCGCCGCCTCGACCATCGGGCCGGAGGTCAGCCCGGCGGCGGCCAGCAGGGCCTCCGGTGCGCCCTTCTCGAGGCGCAGCCAGCCGCCGTCGGCGCCTCGTACGACGACCGCAGCCGAGCGGTGCACGTGGTCGAAGGCGCGGCGCGCGACCACCTCGGTGGTGGGCAGGCCGACGGCGTGCACGAGGGCGATGTCGAGGGCGTTGCCGGTCACCTCGCCGTTGGTCAGGCGCACCACCTCGGTGCAGATCGCCCCGAGTCGTGTCGCGGTCCCGGCCGGCACGGTGGGGGCGTCGACGGCCCGTTCGAAAGCGACAGCGCCCTCGGTGAGGGTCCCGGTCTTGTCGGTGAACAGGGTCTGGATGTCACCCAGGTCCTCGATGCTGACCAGCCGCTTCACCAGGACCTTGCGGCGGGCCAGCTGGTGGGCACCGTGGGTCATGCTGGTCGACACCACGGCAGGCAGCAGCTGGGGGGAGATCCCCACCCCGATGGCCAACGAGAACAGGGCGGCGTCGATCAGTGGGCGCTGCAGCAGCAGGTTGATCACCAGGATGGCGCCGATCAGCACCACCGCCACCCGCACCAGCAGCATGGAGAAGCCGGTCAGCCCGCGTTGGAAGGCGGTGGGTGGCTCGGTGTCGGTCAGCCCCGCGGCGATCCGGCCGAAGTCGGTCGTCCCACCGGTCGCCCGGACCGTCGCCGTCCCGCTGCCGGCGTGCACGACGGTGCCCATCCGGACCGTACGGGCCAGTGGGTCGTCCGTTGTCTTCGTGACCGGGACCGACTCACCGGTCAGCGTCGACTCGTCACACTCCAGGCCGTCGGCCGCGATCAGCTCCAGGTCGGCCGGCACGATGTCGCCCAGCCGGATCTCCACGACATCGCCGGGCACGAGCCGGGTCACCGGCAGCCGGACCGGAGCCCCGTCACGCCACGCGGTGCAGTCGTGCTCGAGCCGGGCCCGGAGGGCATCCGCCGCCCGACCGGCCCGGAACTCGTTGACGAACCCGAGGCCGACCGAAGCCGTCAGGATGACGCCGATGATGATCGCGTCGTTGCGTTCCCCGACCACGTACGACGCGGCGGCGGTCACCGCGAGGAGCACCAGCAGGGGTGAGCGCACCTGCCGCAGCAGCACCCGCCAGACCCGCGTCCGCGAGGTGCGGACAGCGTTCGGACCGTATTGCCGCAGCCGCGCTGCGGCCTCGGACGTCGTCAGGCCCAGCGTCTCCGGAGACACGCGTCCAGCTTAACGAGCGCGGACCCGGCGCACCTCAGGGCCACGCATCCGGGGCCCACTCGATCCACGCATCCGCGGCCCACTCGATCCACGCATCCGGGGCCCACCTGGTCCGTGTGTCCCGCTCACTCGGTCAGAACGTCCCGTTGGCGCCGCCGGTGACCTTCCCGGTGACGTCCTCGGTGGCTTCCTCATCGGCGGTCTCGACCTCCACCGCCGAGTCGTCGAGCCGCCGGTAGTGCCGGTTGCGGGCGCCGAGCAGGACCGAGGCGAGGAGCGCGGAGACGACAGAGCCGGTGAGGATGGCCACCTTGGCGTGGTCATGGGCCGGCAGGCCCGGGGCGAAGGACAGCTCGGCGACGAGCAGGGAGACGGTGAAGCCGATCCCGGCCAGCTGCCCGACACCGATCAGGTCGACCCAGCGCAGGGTCGGGTCGAGACGGACCCGCATCACCCGGGTCATCAACCAGGTGGTGGTGAGGATCCCGATCGGCTTGCCCAGCACCAGTGCGGCGACGATCGCGATCGTCACCCGGTCCGTCGCCGCCGACACCAGACCGTCCGTGCCGCCGAGCGCGACCCCGGCGGAGAAGAAGGCGAACAGCGGCACGGCCACGCCGGTCGACAGCGGCCGGACCTGGTGCTCGATCACCTCGGAGAGCCCCGGCTGTCCGGTGAGGGTGTCGCGGTCGCGGCGGTGGTGCAGCACCGGGATGGTGAAGCCGAGCAGCACCCCGGCGATCGTCGAGTGGATCCCGGAGGCGTGCATGAAGCCCCAGGCGACCGTGCCGAGCGGGAGCAGGACGAGCCACACCGCGGCGGGGCTGTCGCCGAGGAAGCGCCGACGCAGCTGGGCGTACGTGCCGTAGACGGCGATCGTCACCAGCGAGAGCAGCAGCGGCACCGGGTGGATCTCGTCGCTGTAGACGACGGCGATGATGCCGATCGCGATCAGGTCGTCGACCACGGCCAGGGTGAGCAGGAAGATCCGCAGTGAGTTCGGCAGATGCGAACCGATCAGCGCGAGCACCGCGACGGCGAAGGCGATGTCGGTGGCGGTCGGGATCGCCCAGCCGTGGTGCAGCGACGGGTCCGCGCCGGCGATGGCGAGGTAGATCAGCGCCGGCACGGCCACCCCGCCCGCCGCGGCGACGATCGGGGTGACGGCGGTGCTGAAGCGGCGCAGATCGCCGGCGACGAACTCGCGTTTGAGCTCCAGCCCGACGAGGAAGAAGAACACCGTCAGCAGGCCGTCGGCCGCCCACGAGCCCACGCTCAGGTCGAGGTGCCAGGGCGCGTAGCCGACGGTCAGGTCACGCAGCGCGAAATAGCTGTCGGCGGCCGGGGAGTTCGCCCAGACCAGGGCCAGCGCCGCCATCCCGACCAGCAGCCCGCCGCCCACGGTCTCCTTGCGTAGCAGGGCGACGATCCGCCGCACTTCGGTGGCACTGCCACGGGCGGGGAACAGGCCCATCCAGCGGTGAGGGGTCCGGGGTGCGGGGCGGTTCACGTACGTCCTCCAAGGGGTCGGCCGACTGATTGTCGACCAGACTTCCCGACGCACCGTCGAACATTTTACCGCAGTCCGGGAGCCAGGCAGCTCACCGCACCGCGGCAGGGGGCCGCAGCGCAGCCGGGAACGGTCCGCCGCACCACGGCAGGAGGCTGCTCAAACCGCAGCAGGCAGCCCGCTCACCGTGGGACGGCCGCCTCAGAAGTCGTCGATGATCAGCTTCTTCATCCCCATCATGTGCTGGTAGGCGTCCGGGCGGGCCATCAGCGTCGCCATGTCGGCCGGGACGATCTGCCAGCTGACGCCGAACTGGTCCTTGCACCAGCCGCACTGCTCGGCCTCCGGCACCTTCGACAGCTGCGCCCAGTACCGGTCGATCTCGGCCTGGTCGGCGCAGGTCACCGTGTACGACACGGCCTCGTTGAACGTGAACTCCTGGGGCGCACCGGAGTCCATCGCGGCGATCCAGGTCCCGCCCAGCTCGACGTCGCCGTACATCACCGCACCCGCCACCGCCGGACCGGTCGGCTCGGGGTAGGGGACCCGCTGCCCGGGCCTGGAGTCGGGGAACACCGACAGGTAGTAGTCGAGGGCCTCGCCGGCTCGGTTCTGCGCGGTGTTGCCGAACAGCAGGCAGGGGACGATGTCGGGACGCCGGTCGCCCTCGGGGTTGCCGAGCAGCAGCTGCCAGCTGAGCCCGTAGCGGTCCTTGACCCAGCCGTAGCGCGGGCTGAACGGGTACTCACCGATCGGCATCAGGACCTCGCCGTCGGTCGCCAGAGCCTCCCACAGCGTGTCCAGCTTCTCGCGGGCCCGGGGGTCCGGGCCGGCGACGAATCCGGCGAAGAACGAGTTCGCCGGGGTGAAGGCGAACTCCGCCCCGGCGTTGATCGCGGTGAACGGCGCTCCGGCGAGCTGGAAATCGAGGGTCAGGACCTCGCCGGCGAAGTCCCGCTGGAAGTCGGGCAGCCCCTCGGTGGGGTAGCGGACGACGGAGTTGATCTTCGCATCGGGGAAGACGGAGACGTAGAACTCGACGGCTTCCTCAGCAGTGCGGTTGAACCACAGGTTGGGGACGATCTTCTGCACGGCCACTCCTCGGGGCTCGGGCGGTCAGGTCTCCTCCCGACAGTACGCGGCTCGGCCGTCCCGCGGCAGGGTGACTTCCTGTGGATTGTGACCTGGGCAACACCGATCCGCGCGGGCCAGCTGTGGAGGTGACCTCCGGACTTCCGGTGGCGGAGCGGTGCCGTCGGGGCCCTCCGGAACGCGGTCCGATGCACCCCTGTGCAGAACGGGTGTGCCGACATGACATGCTCGGGGTATCGGCGGATGACGATCCGTCGGCACCAGGAACGACCAGGAGGATCAACGATGATCGACCCCATCACGGAGCGCGCCCGGCAGGCCATCGAGGCAGGGACCGCGGTGCTGGGCATGGAGCTCGGCTCCACCCGGATCAAGGCGGTGCTGATCGGCCCTGACCACCAGCCGATCGCGGTCGGGAGCCACGCCTGGGAGAACCAGTTCGTCGACCGTCGGTGGACGTACGCTCTGGAGGCGGTCTGGGAGGGCGTGCAGGCCTGCTACCGCGACCTGGCCGCCGACGTACGTCGCCGCTACGACGTCGAGTTGACCGGTCTGGGCGCGCTGGGTGTCTCCGCCATGATGCACGGCTACCTCGCGTTCGACGCCGACGGCGAGCTGCTGGTGCCGTTCCGCACCTGGCGCAACACCTCCACCAGCCGGGCCGCCGACGAGCTGACCCAGCTCTTCGACTTCCACATTCCGCAGCGCTGGAGCATCGCCCACCTGCGCCAGGCCATGCTCGACGGTGAGGAACACGTCTCCCGGGTCGCCCAGATCACCACCCTGGCCGGCTACGTCCACTGGCGCCTGACCGGGCAGCGGGTGCTCGGCGTCGGCGACGCCAGCGGCATGTTCCCGATCGACTCGACCACCGGGACGTACGTCGCCGGGATGCTCGACCGGTTCGACGAGGTGGCCACCGCCGAGGGGATGTCGTGGCGGATCGGCGACCTGCTGCCGACCGTGCTGTCGGCCGGCGAGGACGCCGGGACGCTGACGCCCGAGGGCGCCGGGTTGCTCGATCCGAGCGGCGCGCTGCAGCCGGGGGTCCCGCTGTGCCCGCCGGAGGGCGACGCGGGCACCGGCATGGTGGCCACCGGCTCGGTGGCCCCGCTCACCGGCAACGTGAGTGCCGGGACCAGCATCTTCGCCATGGTCGTGCTGGACCACGAGCTCGACCGGATGCACCCCGAGCTCGACATGGTCACCACCCCGTCCGGTGACCCGGTCGCCATGGTCCACTGCAACAACGGCGCCAGCGAGGTCGACGCCTGGGCCGGCGTGTTCGGTGAGTTCGCCACCGCGCTCGGCGTGAGGACCGACCCGTCGCAGGTCTTCGGCACACTGTTCCGCGCGGCACTGGCCGGGGAGGCCGACGGTGGCGGCCTGCTGGCGTACAACTTCCTGTCCGGCGAGCACAACGTCGGGCTGGCCGAAGGGCGTCCGATGGTCGTCCGTACCCCCGACAGCACGCTCAACCTGGCCAACTTCATGCGCGCCCAGCTCTTCGGCATGCTCGGCACGCTGCGGCTCGGCATGGACGTGCTGACCGCCGAGGGCGTACGGATCACGTCGATGTACGGCCATGGCGGTTTCTTCCGGACCGAGGGTGTGGGGCAGCGGATCCTGGCCGCTGCGCTCGATGCGCCGGTGACCGTCGGCTCCAGTGCCGGCGAGGGGGGCGCCTGGGGCATCGCCGTGCTGGCCGCCTTCCTGCGCGACCGTGCCGCTGACCGGTCACTGCCCGACTACCTGCGGACCCGGGTCTTCGCCGGTGCCCCGCTGACGGCGATGGATCCCGATCCGGCCGACGTCGCCGGGTTCGCCGCCTTCATGCAGCGCTTCGAGCGGGGCCTCGAGGTGGAACGGATGGCGGTCGAGCGGCTCTGAGCCCGCGTGGGGTGCGGAGCCTAGCGGGCCCGGGTGGACTGCCGGACGACCAGCCTCGGGTCGATCCGACGCGGCATCGCCGGCACCTCCTCGCCGAGCAGGGCGAGGAGCACGGCGATCCCTGTCGCGCCGAGGGTCTCGAAGTCCTGGTGGACCGTGGTGAGCGGCGGGCGGAAGTGCAAGCTCTCCGGGATGTCGTCGAAGCCCACCACACTGATGTCCTCGGGGATCCGCAGGCCGCGGTCGGACAGGGCGTGGATCAGGCCGAGGGCCATCTGGTCGTTCCCGGCGAAGACCGCGGTCAGGCCGGGGATCCGCAGCAGTTCCTCGGCAGCGGTGTAGCCGGCTTCGGCGCTCCAGTCGCCGCGCGCGACCGGTGGCACCGCCAGCCCCGCCCGGTCCAGGACGAAGCGCCACCCCGCCTCCCGGGCGCAGGCGTCGAGCCAGCCCTCGGGGCCGGTGAGGTGGCCGATCACGGTGTGTCCACGGTCGAGCAGGTGTCGGACGGCGAGCCGTGCGCCCTTGGCCTGGTCGACGCCGACCCGCGGCAGCCCGAGGCTGTGGGCCGGGTCGTCGGCCCGGCCGGGGAGCGCGCCGAGCAGCACGCAGGAGTCCGGCAGGTCCAGCGTGCCGAGCGCCTCGAGGGTCCCGGTGCGGGGCACGATCACCACCAGGCCCTCGACGTCCTGGCCGACGAGGAACTCCACCCCCTCCCCGAACGTCTCGACCGGGCCGGGGGTCACGGTGTAGGTGGTGGATGAGTATCCCGCCCTGCGGGCGGCGGCCTCGGCGCCCCGCAGGATGCTCGTCGGGCCGTAGTGGCTGGACGCCTCGAGGATCATCCCGATCCGGCGGGAGCGGCCGTGCGCAAGCGCGCGGGCGACCGCGCTGGGCCGGTAGCCCAGCTCGTCGATCGCCGCCTGCACCCGGGTGCGGGTCTCGGGACGGATCCGCGGGCTGTCGTTGATCACCCGCGACACCGTCTGGTGCGACACCCCGGCGAGACGGGCGACGTCGCGCATGCTCGGTGTCCTGCCACCCTCAGCCGGCATCGTCGATCCCCTCTCGACCGTGCCGGTCCGGGGACGTCCGATGATGCTCCATGGCCGGCTGTGATGTGTCACATTATGCGGTCCCGGCCGGCGTCGGCGTCGCGTTGTGGCTGCACTGCGATTCCTCGCAGGAACTGCATGACTCGCTCGCGGCTGCCGGGACAACGATCCTGCGCGCGCCTGCGCCCGCACCCTTCGGCCTCACCTTCACGTTCGTCGACCCGGACGGGTACGCAGTGACCATCCACGACAAGGCGTGACCGGCGGGTTTCCACATCTGCCCGACCTGGGACCGTGTGCTCTGCGCAGTCTCTCGCTGACAAAGTGCAAGGCCCCTGGTGCGGGAAGAATCCCGGGACTACCAACCCATCGGGAAAACCAAATAGCCCGAACCCTCAAAACGAAGGTTCGGGCTATTCCGATGTCCTGCGACATCGCATTGGTGGCGGGGGCAGGATTTGAACCTGCGACCTCTGGGTTATGAGCCCAGCGAGCTACCGAACTGCTCCACCCCGCGTCGGCAACGAAGTGAAACTCTAGCCCGGACCGGCCGGGAAACCAAATGGGCGGTCAGTCCACGAAGGCGTCCGGGTGGAGATCCTCCGGGTCGACGCCGGGGGAGTAGCGCGACAGGTCGGTGATCCCCGCCTCGGCCAGGACGTCCTCGACCAGGAGCGTACGGCCGCTGCGGCGCGCCGGGTCGGTGAGCACCAGGTGGGCGGCGTCGGCGTAGATCTCGGGTGTCCGGCTGCGTCGCATCACCTCGTCACCACCGAGCAGGTTGGCGACCGCCGCGGTGCGGATCGTGGTCCTGGGCCACAGGCAGTTGGCCCGTACGCCGGCCGTCGCGAACTCGGCGGCCAGCCCCAGTGTCGTCAGGGTCATGGCGTACTTCGCGACCATGTAGCCCGGGCACGCGCCCAGCCAACGGGGATCCAGGTTGAGCGGCGGGGAGAGGGTGAGGATCTGCGGGTCCTCGGCCTCGAGCAACCGGGGCAGCGCCGCGCGGGAGAGTAGGAAGGTGCCGCGGGCGTTGATGTCCTGCATCAGGTCGTATCGCCGGGGCTCGAGGTCAAGGGTGCCGGACAGGTCGATCGCGCTCGCGTTGTTCACCACGATGTCGAGCCCGCCGAACGCCGCGACGGTCGCCGTCACCGCGTGCACGATCGCCTCGTCGTCGCGGACGTCCCCGACGATCGCGAGGGCCTGGCCGCCCGCCTCGCGGATCGCCGCCGCAGCGGTGTGGATCGTGCCCGCCAGGCGCGGATGGGGCCGGTCGGTCTTGGCCAGCAGGGCGATGTTCGCACCGTCCCGCGCCGCCCGGAGGGCGATCGCCAGCCCGATGCCGCGGCTGCCGCCCGAGATGAGGAGCGTACGCCCCGCCAGTGTCGCCTCCATGACGGTCACCCTGTCAGGCCGCCCGCCGGGCCGACAACCCCTCCACCATCCGCACGAAGTACCGGTGCAGCCGCGGATCGGCGGTCAGCTCCGGGTGGAACGACGTCGCCAGCAGGTGCCCCTGACGTACGGCCACCACCGGCCCGTCCACCCCGGTCCGCGCCAGCACCTCGACCTCGGGCCCGACCTCGACCACCTGGGGCGCCCGGATGAACACCGCCGGGAACGCCGGCCCGTCCAGGCCCGCCACGGCCAGGTCCTCGGTGAACGAGGCCAGCTGGCCACCGAACGCGTTGCGCCGTGCGGTGATGTCCAGCCCTCCCACGGTGGCGAACCCCTCGAGCGTCTCACCGTCCTGCACCCGCTCGGCGAGCAGGATCAGGCCGGCGCAGGTGCCGAAGACGGGCAGCCCGGCACCGGCGCGTACGGACAGCTCGTCGAACAGCCCGACCTTCGCCGCCGCGCGCGCCATCGCGGTGCTCTCACCACCGGGCAGCACCACCGCATCGACGCCGTCGAGCCGGTCCGGCGTCCGGATCTCCCGGACGGACACCCCGAGGGCGGTGAGCATCGCGATGTGCTCACTCACCGCCCCCTGCAGTGCGACGACGCCGATCGTCGTCACCAGCCACGCTCCGCGAGACGGTGCGGCGCCGGGACGTCGGCGACGTTGATGCCGACCATCGCCTCGCCCAGCCCGCGGGAGGCGTCGGCGATGACCCGGGGGTCGTCGAAGTGGGTGGTGGCGCGGACGATCGCCGCGGCACGCTTGGCCGGGTTGCCGGACTTGAAGATGCCCGAGCCGACGAACACGCCGTCGGCGCCGAGCTGCATCATCATCGCCGCGTCGGCCGGCGTGGCGATGCCACCGGCGACGAACAGCACCACCGGCAGGTGGCCCTCGTGCGCGACCCGGCGGACCAGCTCGTACGGCGCCTGCAACTCCTTGGCCGCGACGTACAGCTCGTCGTCGGACTTGGCGGCCAGCGAACGGATCTCGCCGTTGATGGTCCGCAGGTGCTTCATCGCCTCGGACACGTCACCGGTGCCCGCCTCGCCCTTGGAGCGGATCATCGAGGCGCCCTCGGTGATCCGGCGCAGCGCCTCGCCCAGGTTCGTCGCGCCACAGACGAACGGCACCTCGAACCGGGTCTTGTCGATGTGGTTGACGAAATCGGCCGGGGAGAGCACCTCGGACTCGTCGATGTAGTCGACCTTCAGCGCTTGCAGCACCTGCGCCTCGACGAAGTGGCCGATCCGGGCCTTCGCCATCACCGGGATGGAGACCGCCTCGATGATGCCCTCGATCAGGTCGGGGTCGCTCATCCGGGCCACGCCACCCTGGGCGCGGATGTCAGCGGGGACGCGCTCCAGGGCCATCACGGCGACCGCGCCCGCCTCCTCGGCGATCTTCGCCTGCTCGGGGGTGACGACGTCCATGATGACGCCGCCCTTGAGCATGCGGGCGAGTCCGGTGTTGACCGTCGCACGGTCGGCGGCGGTGGTGGTGCTCTGGGTCATAGGTCTGGTTCCTCGTATCGGGTGATGTGGGTCGGGTGGGATGGCATCGGTGTCCCATGGCGCCGGTGACCTGCGCCGGTGACGGATGACGTCGACGCCGGGCTGGCGTGACAGGACGTGGTCACGTCGGACGGTGACGGTCACGGCGTCGACCGCTGACGGCGCGGCGACCACGCGACCCATCGTGGTGGACCCAACTGGCCCAGGCCAGAGCCACTTCTGTGATAGTTCAGTGGGCCAGTTGTGGGTAGGGTGGCGGCATGAGGCGAGATGCGGCCGATTTCCCGGTGGTGCTGGACCGCGACGGTGGCGCCTCCCTGCCGGTGCAACTGGCCGGCGCCGTACGATCCGCCGTCGCGGCCGGTGTGCTGGCTCCCGGCACCGCTGTCCCGTCCACCCGGGCCCTGGCGACCCGGTTGGGGGTGTCCCGCGGCACGGTCGAGGCGGCGTACGACCAACTGGCCGCCGAGGGCTATCTGGTCGCCCGTCCCCGGGCCGGCACGGTGATCGCGCCGGGCGTCGCGGCGCCCCAGGAGGGCCGCCCGACCCCGCGACGAGGGCCCGGAGGTGGTCCGGGCCGTACGGCTGCTACCCGCGGTGCGGTCGCCACGCGCGGTCCGAGCGCTACGGACGGCACGTCCGGTACGGCTACCGCGGGCGGTCCGCTCCGGGCGGTCCGCCCGTCGGCCTCGACCACCTCGGCGGGGGCCGACTCGCCGACCCCCGGCAGCGGTGAGCTGCTCGACCTCGTCCCGGGACACGAGGCGACCTCGCCCCTGGGGGACGCCGCCTGGCGGTCGGCGTGGCGCCGGGCCAGCTCGCCGACCGACCGGCCCGGGCGGCCGGACCCGGCCGGTGTCGCCGCATTGCGCCTGGCCATCGCCGAACATCTCCGGCTGATGCGGGGGATGGCGGTGTCCGCCGATCAGGTCGTGGTGACGGCCGGGGCCCGGGAGGGGCTCGGGCTGCTGCTCGCCGCACTGTTCCCGGACCCGGACCGCCGGACCCGGGTGGCGGTCGAGGACCCGGGCTTCCCCGGTCTGCGGCGCTTCCTGGCCCGTCAGCCGGTGACGACCGTGCCCTTCGCCGCGGACCGGCTGCCTGACGACGCGGCCGGCTGCGACCTGGTCATCGTCACACCGAACTACCAGTATCCGGACGGGCGGTCGATGGACGCGGCGGCCCGCGGCCGGGTGTTGTCCTGGGCGTTGCGGACCGCCACGCTGATCCTCGAGGACGACTACGACAGTGAATCGCGCTACCTCGGCCCGCCGCTGCCCACCCTGTTCGGCCTGGGCGGGGAGACCCCTGTCGTGCAGCTCGGCACGTTCTCCTCGGTGCTGTCCCATGACATCGGGACCGGCTACCTGCTGCTTCCTCCTGATCTGGTCGATCCGGTGGTCGCCACCCGTGCCGACCTCGGCAGCCCGGTCGCGGCGGTCACCCAGCGGGCCGTGGCCGCCTACCTCGCCGATGGGGGACTACGCCGCCGGATCCATCGCAACCGGCGCCGCCTCACCGTGACCCGCGACGTCGTCGCCGCGCACCTGAGCGGGCTGCCCGGTGCGATCGACGGCGGTCGGCTGCTCGTCCTGCCGATGGCCGAGCCCGCCGCGACGACTGTCCGTGACCGGTGCCGGGCCCGGGGCGTGCGTCTCGGCGACCTCGCGCAGGGCTGGGCCGGCACCGCCCACCGGACCGGTCTGATCATCGACTACGGCGGTGTCGAGGCCGGTGACCTCGACCGGGCCCTCGACCTGCTCGTCGGACTGCTCGGCGGGCCCGGGGGCGGGCTGGTGTAGACGGCGGGGGAGCGTGTCGCTGGGCCCGGCTGCTCGGCCGGCCCGGGGTGGGCCTCTCGGCGGGCCCGGGGCGGGAACGGCGCCGGAGCGTCACCGGCGCCGGTGTCGGTGCCCACCAGTAGGCTCGCCCCGTGATCAGCCGACGCCGCCCCCGCGGCACCGCCGCCCCGATGATCGACCCGGTCGAGCCGCGTGACCTCGTGGCCGGACGGGCCGCCGACCTGACCACGGGCGGTGGCGACGTGGTCGGGCGTACGTACGCCGACATCGTCCTCGACGAGCTGGACCTGACCGGCCGCGACGTCGACGGATGCCGGTTCGAGGGGCTGACGGTCGGGGACTGGGAGCTGACCGGCAGCACCGTGGTCGAGGTCGTCGCCGAGCGCCTCGAGGTCACCACACTGGCCGCGCACCGGGCCGACTGGCGCGACGTGCGGGTGGGCGGCAGCCGGATCGGGTCGGCGGAGCTCACCGACGGCAGAGTCCGCTCCGTACGGTTCACCGGGTGCAAGATCGGGTTCCTCAACGTACGGGGCACCGAGCTGACCGACGTCGAGTTCGTCGACTGTTCGATCGAGGACCTCGACCTGGTCCGGTCGCGGGTCACCCGGGTGGCGTTCAGCGGCAGTCGGCTGGGGCGCCTCGACCTGTCCGGCGCCACCCTGCGCGATGTCGACCTGCGCGGAGCCGAGTTCGGCGACCTGACCGGCTGGGAGGATCTGCGCGGGCTCACCGTCTCCTCGGCACAGCTCCTTGTGCTGGCGCCCGTGCTGGCGGAGCGACTCGGGATCCGGGTCGATGCCTGAGCTCCTCCCCTGACCTGTGGGGTCGCTGAAGAGTCGCTGTCAGCCCTTGCCGGGCTCGAGGGTTCGGTGCTATAAGCGGTGGCCGCTATGCTGAGGCGCGGAAGGTCGGTCCGGAGCGGGGGAGATGCATGAGGAACGTTCGTAGTGCCGGTCTCGCGATGGGCGTCATTCTGACGATCCTGGCGGTCGCCGGGTGCGCACCGAAGGTCACCCAGGCCGTGCCCGCTCCCGTTGCCACCGAACAGACCATGGTCCGGGCCGATGTCGCCTCCAGCCCGACCCCCACCCCGTCGCCCTCGGCCTCCGCGCAGCGGTCCGCCAAGGCGCTGCCGACCGTCGCCTTCAGGGCCACCCCGAAGCCGACCCCCTCCGGTGAGGCCACCATGGACACCGCCGCCAACGCCGCCGCGGCGGCGAGAAAAGCTGAGGCGGACAAGAAGGCCGCGGCGGCCCGGAAGGCTGCCGGCGCCAAGCCCGTGGCGGCCCCGGCGAACACCGATCCCCGCTGCGGCTACGGCACCGTGATGTGCGTGTCGAAGGCGGCCCGGAAGCTCTGGTTGATGAAGGACGGGCAGATCGTCGACTCGGTCGATGTGCGGTTCGGCAAGGAGAGCGACCCGGAGCGGCGCACCCGCGAGGGCAACTTCCTGGTCTTCCGCAAGGAGGTCCAGTGGACCTCCAACCTCTATGGCTCCGAGATGCCGTACGCGATGTTCTTCTCCGGCGGCCAGGCGGTGCACTTCTCCAGTGACTTCGCCGCGCGCGGCTACGCCGGTAACTCCCACGGCTGCGTCAACGTCCGCGACAAGGCGACGCTGGCCGCCATCTTCGACCAGGTGCAGGTCGGCTCGACCCGCGTCGTGGTCTACTGACGCACCGCCCCCGGGCCGCCCGGCCCTGCGCACCGGACCGAGCACACGGAGGTCATCACCCCATGGGTTGGATCAACACGATCGTCGACTGGGTCACCACCCTGATGCAGGCCATCGGCGGGCCGGGAGTCTTCCTGGCCATCCTGCTGGAGAACGTCTTCCCGCCGATCCCCAGTGAGGTGATCCTGCCGCTGGCCGGCTTCACCGCGGCCGGCCCCGACGCCCCGTACGGTGTCGTCGCCGCCATCCTGTGGGCCACCGCCGGTTCCCTGGCCGGTGCGGGCCTGCTCTACTGGCTCGGCGCTGCCATCGGGGCCGACCGGCTGCGCCGGATCGCCGAGCGGATGCCGCTGGTCGACGCTCACGACGTCGACGCGTCCGTCGACTGGTTCACCCGGCACGGATCGGTCGCCGTCCTGATCGGCCGGCTGGTCCCGGGCGTACGCTCGCTGATCTCCATCCCTGCCGGCATCGACCGGATGCCGCTGCTGACGTTCGGCGCCTTCACCGCGCTCGGCAGCCTGATCTGGAACTCCGTCCTGGTCCTCGCCGGCTACGCCCTGGGTGACAACTGGCACGCCGTCTCGGACTGGATGGACCGCTTCTCCACGGTCGTCTACCTCGTCCTCGCCGCCGGACTTGTCGCGCTCACCGTCTGGCTGGTGCGCCGCGCCCGGCGGCGTACCGGGCCGGACGACGTCACGCCCTCGGGTGGTGCCACCGGCCCCTCCTCGGTCCCGAGCATCCGGTCGGCTGCCGGATCGGGCACCCGGTCGACCGCCGAGCCGGATGCCGGGTCGGGCATCGGGCCGGATGCCGGATCGGGCACCCGGTCGACCGCCGAGCCGGATGCCGGATGACCCGCTGACGCTCACCGGGCCGAGCGGTCACGGCCCCAAGTGATCCCAGGGCCCCAAGTGATCCCAGGGCAGGTGGTCATGGGGCCAGGTGATCACGGGCCGAACGGTCATGGGATCACCCGAGGTCACCCGACCCGCAGCGCGCCGACCGCCTCGTTGCGGTCGTTGCGCAGCACCAGGGTCAGTGGCCCGGCCGGTGCCTCGAACGACAGCTGACCGGTGAGTGTCTCCCCGGCCGCGATCACCCCCGATCCCACCGCCAGCGGGGACTCCTGGTCGGACACCGGCAGGTAGCGATTGCCCGAGTCGTCGTACGCCCACAGGATGTACGACTGGTAGCCGCTGGTGGCGGCCAGCACCACGTCGAGCTCGGTGAGCTTCCCACGTCGCCGGTGGTCCGTCACCGCCAGCCGGCCGGTGCCCTCCGAGGACTGGTAGTCGATCCACTGCCCTGATATCGGCAGGCCCGTCCGGGCCGGGGATGACGGGGTGGTCGACCGCGAGCGCGGCCCGGCGGTCGGGGGGAGCGGGCGGTCGGTCGGGGTGCCCGGGCCGGTGGTCCGTGGTGGTGTACCGGCGGACGCCGAGGAGCCGGCCCCGAGACCTGGTGTGCTGGAGGAGGATCGGTCCAACCGATCCCCGATCAGGGCGGCGGCAACCACCGCCACCATCAGGACAACACCGGTGATGTACGTGCGGATCCGGGCTGTCGATCCGTCGTGCTTGGCCACCGTACGAGTCTAGGCGTCCACAGGGCGACGCCGACCGGTCGCACTGTCCACAACCGGCTCTCGTCCGAGCCGCCTCGCCGGTGGGCGGCCCACGCTCCGTGCATGGACCCCCGCACCGATCCCCGCCAGGACACCACTCCGCCTCGTTTCAATCCGCCTGATCCCCTCCCGCCTGATCTCAGCCGGCCTGGTTCCACCCCGCTCGGTTCCAGCACGTCGGGTCCTGTCCAGCCTGATCCTGCCGATTCCGACGTCGTCGTCCTGCGCCCCCACGGACTGCAGGGCATGTTGGCCACCGTCCCCTACCTGCTCGGTTTCCACCCGCGCGAGTCCCTCGTGGCGGTCGTCTTCGACGAGGAGCGGGTGCTGGTCACCCTGCGAATGGACGCCGACGACCTGCGCCTCCATCCGGACGGCGTCGACGAGTTCCTGCGTGGGCAGTTGAAGCGCCTCGGGGCCACCGCCGTGCTGCTCGTCGCCTACACCGACACCGATGCCCCTGACCTGGCCGATGCCCTCGCCGGCCTGTCGCTCGGGCTCGAGACGGCTGTCCTCGTCGACGCCACCGCTCCCGAGGTACTGGACGCGATCCACGTGGCAGCCGGTCGCTACCGTTCGGTCACCTGTGTCGACCTGTCCTGTTGTCCCCCCGATGGATTCGACTACGCCGAGGTGCTCAGCGACCCCGCTGCCGCCGAGGCAGTGGTCCACGGCCTGCCCGCCCGGGCCGACCGGGAGGAGCTGCGCGCCGTCGTGGTCCACGACGACACCCGCACCGACGACGGCTTCGAGCGGTCGCTCGTCCGCACCTTGACCTGGGTGGGTGGGCTCGACGGGCCACAGGCGGCCGAGGCGATGGATCGGTTGCTGGCCCGGCTCGAGGCCACCGAGGCCGACCCGGGGCCGGTGGATCTGGGGCGGCTGGTCGGTCTCGCGGCTCGCCCGGAGGCGCGTGACGTCGCGACGTTGCGGATCGAGCGCGGGACCGCGGTGTTGTGGTTGCACGTCTGGTCCGCCGCGGCCCGGTGCAGCAGCGGACCGGCGGCCGCCGCACCGCTCGGGCTCGTCGGTGTCGCGGCCTGGGCCCAGGGCGACGGCGCCCTGGTCTGCATCTGCCTGGAAGAGATGGAGAAGGTGCTGCCCGAGCACGGGCTGGTCTCTCTGCTGCGCAACGTCGTGGAGAACGGGCTGCATCCCGACGTGTGGCACCGGATGCGGGAGGAGTGCCTGGCCCGGTTCGGACCATTGGGCCCGGCGTCAGCCTCTGAGCAGAGGGAGGGGGAGGGAGGGGCCGTGGGCTAGAATCGCCGGGTGCCAGAGGACATGACGACGTATGACGCGGTGGCCGCTCAGCAGCGCTGGCAGGCGTTCTGGGAGCAGGATGGGACCTTTGTGCCCCTCGACGACGGTTCCCGCGAGCGACGCTACGTCCTCGACATGTTCCCCTACCCGTCGGGTGACCTGCACATGGGCCACGCCGAGGCCTTCGTGATGGGTGACATTGTCGCCCGCTACTGGAAGCTGCGCGGCTACGACGTCATGCACCCGATCGGCTGGGACTCCTTCGGCCTGCCCGCCGAGAACGCCGCCATCAAGCGCAACGCCCACCCCTCCGAGTGGACGTACAAGAACATCGAGACCCAGGCCCGCTCCTTCAAGCGCTACGGCCTGAGTGTCGACTGGAGCCGGCGACTGCACACCTCCGACGTCGAGTACTACCGCTGGACCCAGTGGCTGTTCCTCCGGTTCTTCGAGCGGGGCCTGGCCTATCGCAAGGACTCGATGGTCAACTGGTGCCCCAATGACCAGACCGTGCTGGCCAACGAGCAGGTCGTCCAGGGCCACTGCGAGCGGTGCGGCGCCCTGGTCACCAAGCGCAAGCTCAACCAGTGGTACTTCAGGACCACCGAGTACGCCCAGCGGCTGCTGGACGACATGGATCAGATCGAGGGCCACTGGCCCGACCGGGTACTGGCCATGCAGCGCAACTGGATCGGCCGCTCCGAGGGCGCCTACGTCGACTTCACCGTCGAGGGCCACGACGGCCCGGTCACCGTCTTCACCACCCGACCCGACACCCTTTTCGGTGCCACGTTCTTCGTCGTCGCTCCCGAGTCCGAGCTGGCCGATCAGATCTGCGCCCCCACGCAGCGTGCCGCGTTCGAGGAGTACCTCGAGGCGACCAAGCGGATCTCCGACATCGAGCGGCAGTCCACCGAGCGGCCCAAGACCGGCGTCTTCCTCGGCCGTTACGCGACCAACCCGGTCAACGACGAGAAGCTGCCGGTCTACGCCGCCGACTACGTGCTGGCCGACTACGGCACCGGGGCGGTGATGGCCGTGCCTGCTCATGACCAGCGCGACCTCGACTTCGCCCGGACGTTCGACATCCCGGTGCGAATGGTCGTCGACACCGGCCAGCCCGACCCCGCCGAGACCGGCATCGCCACCGCCGGCGACGGGACGTACGTCAACTCCGGCGACCTGGACGGCCTGGCCGACAAGGCTTCCGGCGTCACCAGGATGATCGACCGGCTGGAGGCGGCCGGGCGCGGTCGGCGGGCCATCACCTACCGGTTGCGGGACTGGCTGCTCAGCCGGCAGCGCTTCTGGGGCGCCCCCATCCCGATCGTGCACTGCCCGGCCTGCGGCGATGTCGCGGTCCCCGATGACCAGCTGCCGGTCGAGCTGCCCGACCTGCGCGGCGAGGACCTCGCCCCCAAGGGCACCTCCCCGCTCGCCGGGCCGGCCGCCACCGCTTGGCGCGAGGTGGCCTGCCCGTCCTGCGGCGGCCCTGCCGAGCGGGATACCGACACGATGGACACCTTCGTCGACTCGTCGTGGTATTTCTTCCGCTACTGCTCGCCGGGCAACACCGATGCGCCGTTCGACCGGGCCGACGTCGCCCGGTGGATGCCCGTCGACCAGTACGTCGGCGGCGTCGAGCACGCCACGCTGCACCTGATGTACTCCCGGTTCGTCACCAAGGTCCTGTACGACATGGGCCTGATCGGCTTCACCGAGCCGTTCCGTCGCCTGCTCAACCAGGGGCAGGTGATCAACGAGGGCAAGGCGATGTCGAAGTCCCTGGGCAACGGTGTCGACCTCGGTGAGCAGATCGACCGGTTCGGTGTGGATGCCATCCGGTTGACCGTTGTCTTCGCCGGCCCGCCCGACGAGGACATCGACTGGGCCGACATGTCGCCGGCAAGCTCGCTGAAGTTCCTCCAGCGGGCCTACCGGCTGGCGACCGAGGTCACCTCCGCGCCCGGCACCGACCCGGCCGGCGGCGATGCCGCGTTGCGCCACGTCACCCACCGCACCATCCGGGACGTCACCCAGCTCCTCGACGACCAGCGCTTCAACGTCGTCGTGGCCCGGGTCATGGAGCTGGTCAACGCCGCCCGCAAGGCGGCCGACGCCGGCGCCGGACCGACCGACCCCGCCGTCCGCGAGGCCGTCGAGTTCGTGACCGTCGCCCTGAGCACGATCGCCCCGTACGTGGCGGAGGAGATGTGGGAGGCTCTGGGCGGCGCACCGTCCGTGGCGAATGCCTCGTGGCCGAGCGCCGACCCGAGCCTGCTGGTCGTCGACTCGGTCACCTGCGTCGTCCAGGTGCAGGGCAAGGTCCGGGCCAAGCTGGCCGTCGCCCCGACCATCGCCGACGCTGACCTGGAGGCTCTCGCGCTGGCCGACCCGGGCGTGCAGCGGTCGCTGGACGGCCGCGGTGTCCGCAAGGTCATCGTCCGGGCACCCAAGCTCGTGAGCATCGTCCCGGCCTGATCCGGGATGTCGGCGTCGTGCCCGACCCCGGTGGGTAGGGGCCGAGGGATGTGGGGGCTGGAGACGTTTTGTACGATGATGTTGTGAAAAATTCCGAGGTGGACACCGACGTGTCGAGTGGTGACGCCGATCCTGACGAGACCGTGGCGATGGGCCCACTGCCCGCCGTGGTGGCCACGCCACTGTCGAGCGCCCGGGCGGCCGTCCTCGCGCAGTTGGCCGAGGCGGACGGGAAGCCACTGCGGGCCCAGCAGATCGCCAAGGCCCTCGGTCAGCACGTCAACACCATCCGCGAGCACCTCGAGGGTCTTGTCGCTGACCAGTTGGCCGAGGCGACCACTGAGACGCCCCGTGGTCGCGGCCGTCCGGCCACGCTCTACCGGTCCCTGCCCGGCGGCCCGATGTGGCCGACCGGCCGACAGTATGCCGCCCTCGCCGACGTCCTTGTCGAGCAGGTACTGGAATCGGTGGATGACTCCGAGCAGGCCGCCTTCCGGGCCGGCCAGCGGTGGGGACGCAAACTCCTGGAGGGCGTCGCCGAGGACACCCCGGCCGAGGACGCGGTGGACCGTCAGCTGACCGAGGTCGGCTTCGCCCCGGAGCGGCTGGCAGAGGGGGAGTGGCGGCTGCACCGCTGCCCCCTGCTCGCTGCCGCCCGCCGGCACCCTGAGGTCGTCTGCAATGTCCATCGCGGTCTCGTTGCGACGATGTTGGAGGGACTCGGCGAGCCCTCCGAGGTGACCATCTTCCCGTTCAGTGAGCCGGGCGCCTGCCGCCTTGCCGCCACGCCTGCTCCTGACCCGGAGCCCGACCCGGTGACCACCGATCCGTCCGTCCAACAGACCTCCTGATCCCAGCGTGCGGCCCGGTCTCGGCACGTTCCTGAGCTCAGCATGCCTGTCGATCTCAGCACACCCCTGATCCCGGCGCGCCGCCCGGTCCCAGGACATTCTGGGATCCCTCGGGCCGGATCCGTCCACAGCCGTGGCGGGTGTACCTGCCGACTGTCCACAGGGGGATCCGGAACGCCGCCGCGGCGCGCCTTCCGGCACACACTCCGGCATGAGCCGCCGACTGCCACAGCCCTCCGCCGAGGCGACCCGCCGACGTCTGGCGGGGCTGCTCGAGGCCTCACCCGACGAGGCGTGGGAGGATGCCACCCCGCCTGATCCTGAGCCACCCGAGGTCCCACGGGGCCTGCTGGGCGGTTGGCGCCGTGAGACCGTCCTCGTCGTCTGTGCGATCCTGCTCGTCGGCATTGTGGTGGGCGGATTCACCCTGCTGCGCTCCCGTCCGGTCGCGGTGCCCTCGGCTTCGGCGACCCCGGCCGCTCCGACGGGGTTGGGGCTGCCCGCCGCCCGCAGCCCGGGGGCCACCCCGACGCCGTCCGCCTCGGCCCGGCCCTCGCTCGCCGCACACATCATCGGCGAGGTGAAACACCCCGGCCTGGTCTCCCTGCCGGCCGGGGCACGGGTGGATGACGCGATCACCGCGGCCGGCGGGCTCACCTCCCGGGCCAATCCCGGTGACCTCAACCTCGCCCAGCCGCTCCAGGACGGCCAGCAGGTCGTGATCGGGTCCGCCAACAAGCCTGGCGGCGAGGTCCGGGGGCCTGCCGCCCCGGCTGCCGGTACCGCCGGCGCCGCGACCGGTGGGCCCCCGGCCGGCAAGGCATCCTCCGGGGCCCGGATCAACCTGAACACCGCGTCCGCCACCGAACTGGAGAAACTGCCCGGTGTCGGGCCCGCGACGGCCCAGAAGATCATCATCTGGCGAGAGCAGAACGGCGGGTTCCGCACCGTCGAGCAGCTGAAGGATGTCCAGGGGATCGGGCCGAAGACCTATGCCGACATCGCGCCGCACGTCGCCGTCTGACCACCCGGATCCGCGCCCGGCGCCGGCTGACGTCCGCCTCGTCGGGCCGGCCCTGGCCGCGTGGGCCGGCAGCTGGCTGGGCACCTCCGGCCGGCCGGTCTGGCAGCTCGCCGGCATCGCCTGTGCGCTGCTCCCGCTGGTCCCGGCTCTCCGCGCCCGCCGCTGGTCCTGGGTGCCCGTCGCCGCCGCGCTGCTGGGCTGTCTCGGGGTGGGCTGGCTGCACGCGCTGGCGGTCGCGACCGGACCGGTGCGGACCCTCGCCACCGACTCCCGCGCCACCGAACTGCGGATCGTCCTGCTGCACGACCCGGTCCGGGTGGCCGCGCCCGCCCAGGTGGACGGCACCGACGGCCGCGCCGGGCGGATGTGGGTGCGCGCCCGGGCCGAGCAGGTCCGCGTCGCCGAGCAGACCGTACGGGTGCGGGCACCGGTGTTGGTGACCGTCACAGTCTCCGACGGGCCCGCGTGGCAGCAGGCGGTCGCCGGCAGCACGGTGGCCGTGCGGGGCACTCTGGCCGCACCCGGTCCGGGCTCCGACCTTGCCGCCGTGGTCCGGGCGACCGGGCCGGTGACCGTCGTCGCAGGTCCGTCCTGGGATCAGCGTGCGGTCCGCAGTGTCCACGACGGACTCCGCGCCGCCGTGGCCGATCGCGACCCCCGAGCCAGGGCGCTGGTGCCGGCCCTCGTGGTCGGCGACACCGCGCTGGTGGACCAGACCATGGAGACGGAGTTCCGCGACGCCGGCCTGCTGCACGTGATGGCAGTCTCCGGCAGCAACCTGACGCTCCTGCTCGCCTTCCTGCTGTCCGGGGCCAAGCTCCTCGGGCTGCGCGGCCGCACCCTGCACGTCGTCACCGCCTCGGGGGTGGTCGTGTTCGTCGCCCTGTGCCGCACCGAACCGAGCGTCCTGCGGGCGGCCGCCATGGGCACTGTCGCCCTGTCCGCGCTGATGGCGGGCGCCGCCGACGGGCCACGGCGGGGCCTGCGCTCCCTGTCGGTGGCGATCATCGGGCTGCTCGTCATCGATCCGTGGCTCTCCCGCTCCGCGGGGTTCGCCCTGTCCAGCGCCGCGACCGCCGGCATCGTGCTGTGGGCCTCGCCATGGGCCGAGCGGATGGCGCGATGGGCACCCCGATGGCTGGCGGAGGCCGTCTGTGTCCCGCTGGCGGCCCAGCTCGCCACCGCTCCGGTCGCGGTCCCGCTGTCGGGCAACGTCAGCATCGTTGGCCTGCTGGCCAACATGGCGGTCGGCCCGCTCGTCGGCCCCGCCACGGTCACCGGCTTCGCCGCTGCCGGCCTCGGTGTGGCGTGGCCACAGGGAGCCGTGATCGTGGCCTGGCCCGCCGCTCTCGCGGCCCGCGCCATCGCGGCGGTGGCGTCCGCGGCCGCCGGCACACCGGGCGCGACGCTGTGGTGGCCACCCGGTGCCGCCGGGGTAGGCCTGCTCGCCCTCGCCAGCGCCGTCGCGGTGCTGGCCGCCCCCGGCTGTCTGGCCCGCTGGTGGCTGTCGCTGCTGCTGGCCGTCGCCCTGCTCGTCGTGGTGCTCCGCGGCCCGGCCCGCCCCGGCTGGCCGCCCCCCGATTGGGCCCTGGCGGTCTGCGACGTGGGCCAGGGCAATGCCATCGCGCTGGCCTCCGGCCCCGGTGAGGCGGTGCTGGTCGACACCGGTGGCGACCCGGCGGCGGTGACCGGTTGCCTGCGCCAACTCGGTGTCCGGAGGATCTCCCTGCTCGTCCTCAGCCACCTGCACGCCGACCACGCCGGAGCGCTGCCGCAGGTGCTGGCGCAGGTGCCCGTCGAGGCGGTGGTCACCGCCCCGGGGCACTACCCGGCAACCGGCAGGGTCCCCCACCTGGAGTCGTCGGCCGGTGACGTGGTCACCGTCGGGGCGGTGCGCTGGGAGTCACTCGCCCCGGAGCCCGGCCGCCCACCGCCGACCGACTCCGCCGACGAGAACGACGGCAGTCTCACCGGCCGTGCCTCCGTCGGCGGCCTGAGCGTCCTGCTGCCCGGCGACCTTCAGGCCGAGGGCCAGGATCGGTTGCTGCGTGCCGGTGCCGACGTCTCGGCCACCTTCCTGGTCGTTCCGCACCACGGTTCCCGCGACCAGTCGAAGGACTTCCTGCGGGCCACCGGTGCCCGGGTCGCGCTGGTGAGCGTGGGCCGGAGCAACTCGTACGGACATCCGCACCCGGCCACCCTCGCCACCCTCGCCGAGCTCGGCATGTGGATCGTCCGGACCGACCAGGGCGGCCACATCGCCGTCACCTGCACCGACCAGCGGTGCCGCGCGGTCCCGGTCCACTGAGTTCGCTGCTGTCGGTGCGGGCTGGGATAGTGGGGTGGTGGCCACCACACGACAGCCCACCACAAGGCAACTCCGCGTCGACGACCTCGGCTCCCCGTACGGCAGGGTCATGCTGATCCAAGGACCTGAGGAACTGCTGGCGGACCGTACGGTCGAGCAGATCGTCGCGGCCTGCCGGGCCGAGGACCCCGACGTCGAGGTGGTCCGGACCAGTGCCGTCGGTCTGGACGGCGGTGACCTGACCCAGATGACCTCCGGCTCGCTGTTCGCGACCCGCTCGGTGGTCGTCGTCGACGACCTGGCCGAGGCCTCCGACTCCCTGGGCCAGGCACTGTTGGCGGGCGCCGCGAGCCCGGCACCGGACATCGCGCTGGTCCTCGTCCATCGCGGTGGCAACAAGGGCAAGGGCCTGGTCGACAAGCTGAAGAAGGCGAAGGTGGCCCACTTCCCGGTGGTGGCGCTCAAGCCGAAGGAGCTCGTCGGCTTCGTCGAACACGAGGCCCGGCGCCGCGGCGCCCGGCTGGATCCGCAGGTGGCGCAGTACCTTGTCGACGCCGTGGGCACCGACCTGCGCGCACTGTCCGGCGCGGTCGACCAGCTGGCCCAGGATTCCGAGGACGGCCTGGTTCGCGAGGGCCTGGTCCGGCGGTTCTTCCAGGGCCGGGCCGAGGTCAAAGGCTTCACCATCGCCGACGCCGCACTCGAGGGCCGCACCACCCGGGCGCTGGAGGAGCTCCGCTGGGCGCTGGACTCGGGCACCGCGCCGGTGCTGATCACCAGCGCGATGGCCTCGGGGATCCGTGGACTCGGCCGGTTGAGCGGGGTCCGGGGCCGGGGCAACGACAACGAGGTGGCGGCCGACATCGGGGTGCCACCGTGGAAGCTGCGCACCATGCGTCAGCAATTGCAGCGCTGGGACCAGATGCGGCTGGCCCGAGCGGTCCGGTTGGTCGCCCGGGCCGACGCCGACGTCAAAGGCGCGGCCGACGACGCGGCGTACGCCCTGGAGACGATGGTCCTGCAGGTCAGCCGACTCGCCGGGCGGTGACCTCCCGGCCGGGGCGCCCGCCGACGGTGCTCATGCCGCGTCGGCCGATCACCGCGGCAGCGACCACGCCGCCCACGACACCGCCCAGGTGGGCCTGCCAGGAGACGCCGGAATCGGTCGGCAGCACCCCCCAGATCATCCCGCCGTAGACCGCGACGAGACCGACGGCGATGAGGATCTGGCGCCAGTCACGGGTCCAGATGCCGCGGACCACCAGGTAGGCGAACCAGCCGAAGATCAGTCCGCTCGCCCCGGCGACGTACGCCCCCGCCGGGGTGAAGGCCCAGGCGAACAGCCCGGACACCACGACGACCAGCAGGGTGGTGACCCACCACTGGGCCCGTCCGGAGATGTAGACGAACCAGCCGAGGACGAAGAACGGCACCGTGTTCGAGATCAGGTGCTGCCAGCCGAAGTGCAGCAGGGGAGCGGTGAAGATGAATGCCAGGCCCTGCGGGTCGCGGGCATGGATCGCGAAGTTGTCCAGCAGGTTGCCGCTGAGGACGTCGACCGCCTCGATCACCCAGAGCAGCACGACCCAGCCGAACATGAACCGCGCCGCAGCGCCCGCCGTCACCTGCCGTTGGACGACACCCGGCGTGGCACGGGGAGCAGGGTACTGACCACCGGACATACTCATGGCCTCCAGTCTGCCAATCGGGGGCAATGGGGGACATCCCCGAGGATGACGAGCAGCGCCCCGACCTCCGAGGATCGGGGCGCTGTGCACAGTCGAGCTCTCGACCGTCCGGTCGCTGCACTGCTCGGGGCTGCTTGCGTACCGGGCGCTGCGCGATGAGCCCGGACCGTCAGCAAGGTGTTGTCAGGAGGGACGGCGTAGCCGCGAAGGCAGGTCGTCGACCCTCATGACAGGGTGCGACGTGGCTCAGGCAGCCAGTGCGGCGGCCTTCTTGGCGATGGCCGACTTGCGGTTCGCCGCCTGGTTCTTGTGGATGACACCCTTGGTCACGGCCTTGTCCAGCTGGCGGAGGGCGGCACGAGCGGCCTGCTGGGCCTTCTCGGTCTCGCCGGCCTCGACGGCCTCGGAGAAGCGGCGGGTGTAGGTGCGCAGGGCGGACTTGACCGCCTTGTTGCGCTGACGAGCCTTCTCGTTCGTCTTGATGCGCTTCTGCTGGGACTTGATGTTTGCCACGGGGCAGGCCTCTGTACTCTCGGACGTTTAGGGATCTGTGGCGTGTGCCCGATGCTCGGAACACAACGCAAGCAGGTACCTTACCAGCGGCCCACGCATCCGCCAAAAGGGCCGGCGGATCGCGCCGGTGGGGCCAGCGCTGCAGCGCCCGTTCGGGGGCGGCCCGGGTGATCGTGGCCCCTTGGCGGATCGCGAGCCCACCCGGCCGATCGCGAACCGGCCGGGTGGCGGGAGAGACATCGGGTGGCAGGAGAGGCATCGCGTGAGAGACTGGGACGCACCCCGTACGCCCTTGACCAGGAGAGTCCACCCCAAGTGACTGACAGTGTTCTCGAGCCCGGCCGGACCGATCCGTCCCTGCTGCGCAACTTCTCCATCATCGCGCACATCGACCACGGCAAGTCCACCCTCGCCGACCGGATGCTGCAGCTCACCAAGCTCGTGGACGACCGCAGCATGCGGGCCCAGTACCTCGACCGGATGGACATCGAGCGCGAGCGCGGGATCACCATCAAGTCGCAGGCCGTGCGGCTGCCGTGGAGCGTCGACGGGCAGACGTACGCGCTGAACATGATCGACACTCCCGGCCACGTCGACTTCACCTACGAGGTGTCGCGGTCCCTGGATGCCTGCGAGGGCGCCCTGTTGCTCGTCGACGCCGCCCAGGGCATCGAGGCGCAGACGCTGGCGAACCTCTACCTCGCGCTCAACGCCGACCTGGAGATCATCCCGGTCCTCAACAAGATCGACCTGCCCGGAGCCGAGCCGGACAAGCATGCGGCAGAACTCGCCGGCATCATCGGCTGCGACCCCGACGACGTGCTGCGGGTGTCGGCCAAGACCGGTGTCGGCGTGCCCGAGCTGATGGACCGGATCGTCGAGCGGGTGCCGGCACCCACCGGCGTCGCCGACGGCCCGGCCCGTGCGCTGATCTTCGACTCGGTCTACGACGTCTACCGCGGTGTCGTCACGTACGTACGGGTCGTCGACGGGCAGCTGCGGTCGCGCGAGAAGATCCAGATGATGTCGACCGGCGCCACCCACGAGCTGCTCGAGATCGGCGTCATCGCACCGGAGCCGACCAAGGGCACCGCGCTGGGCGTCGGCGAGGTCGGCTACCTGATCACCGGGGTGAAGGACGTCCGCCAGTCGCGGGTCGGCGACACCGTGACCGCGGCGGTGAAGCCTGCCACCGAGCCGCTGTCGGGCTACCAGCACCCGAACCCGATGGTCTATTCCGGTCTCTACCCGATCGATGCCTCCGACTACCCCGACCTGCGCGAGGCGCTGGACAAGCTCCAGCTCAACGACGCCGCTCTGGTCTACGAGCCGGAGACCTCGACCGCCCTCGGCTTCGGCTTCCGGGTCGGCTTCCTCGGCCTGCTGCACATGGAGATCGTCCGTGAGCGGCTGGAACGAGAGTTCGGCCTCGACCTGATCTCGACCGCCCCGAACGTCGTCTACCGGGTGGTGATGGAGAGCGGCGAGGAGCGGACGGTGACCAACCCGTCGGAATACCCGACGAACGGCAAGATCGCCTCGGTCTTCGAGCCCATCGTGGACGCGACGATCCTGGCCCCGGCCGAGTACATCGGCACGATCCTGGAGCTGTGCCAGACCAAACGCGGCGTCCAGCAGGGCATGGACTACCTGTCCTCCGACCGGGTCGAGATCCGCTACACCCTGCCGCTGGCCGAGATCGTCTTCGATTTCTTCGACCAGCTGAAGTCGCGGACCAAGGGCTACGCCTCGCTCGACTACCACGAGTCGGGGGAGCAGGAGGCGGACCTGGTCAAGGTCGACATCCTCCTGCAGGGTGAGCCGGTCGATGCGTTCTCCGCCATCGTGCATCGCGACAACGCCTACTCGTACGGCACGATGATGGCCTCCAAGCTGAAGGAGCTGATCCCGCGCCAGCAGTTCGAGGTGCCGATCCAGGCTGCGGTCGGTGCCCGGGTGATCGCCCGCGAGACGATCCGGGCGATGCGCAAGGACGTGCTCGCCAAGTGCTACGGCGGTGACATCAGCCGCAAGCGCAAGCTGCTGGAGAAGCAGAAGGAGGGTAAGAAGCGGATGAAGACGATCGGCCGGGTCGAGGTCCCGCAGGAGGCCTTCGTCGCGGCCCTCTCGACGACGGAACCGGACAAGAAGGACAAGTAAGGACCGCGACTCTGCCGGGCGGCGCGACTGCTCGTCCGGCGGCGGGACCGTCCGTCCAGCGGGCACGACCGCTCGTCCATCCGGCGGCACGACCGTTGGAGCGACCTGAACGACGTGTCGAGTGGTTTCGATCGTCACCGGCGACGTGGCATGGTGGACGTACGGGGCCAACGGCGGTCCGGACCTTCATGAAGCTTCCGCGTCACGACGGCGCGGGTGGAAGAGCGTTACGGAGTGCATCATTTCCACCAGGATGACCGGCCCAGGCAAAGACACGACGAACAACCGGCCCACCGGCCGGGCCGGCCTGCGCGCCGGCGCCGGTCAGGGCGCCGACGGTGGTATCCCGGCCCCCGCCCCCTTCGGAGCCGTTCACACACCGGCCTCCCACATCCCGGACACGCAGCCCTCGCCGGCGTACGACCCAGTGGGTGACGCCCCGGCGGGCGACCGCACGATGGTGCGGGATGCTGGCGAGACCCGGCTGCGGCCCGCGGTCGGGGCGCCGGAAGTGGATCCGGCTCCCCGGCCCCCGGAGCTGCCGACCCCGAAGCCGCGGGCGGCCCTGCCCGCCGGCTCGACCCGCCAGGGCCATCCGGTCACGGGCGCGAAGAAGGACAAGGACGGCTCCGGCTGGACCCACCCGAAGGTGACCAGCATCGTCGCCGGCGCCGGCGCCGCGGCCACCTCCACACTGATCGGTGGCCACCTCGGTGTGGCCGGCACGGTGATCGGTGCGGCCGTGGCCAGCATCATCACCACCCTCGCTGTCAACATCTACGAGAACACTCTGCGCAACGGCGTCCACCGGGTGCGCAGCGCCTGGAAGGGGCACGGCGACAACCCGGCCCGGTCCGGGCCCGATGGCACCGCGGCGGCCCCCGACGGCACGGCAGTGAGCCCGGACGGCACGACAGTGATTCCGGACCGCACGGCAGTGATCGGGGCCACCGCCGGCGAGGCGGCGGCGTTCGGCGCCGGCGACACCTCTGCCCCTGATGACAGCACCGACGACGCCACCACCCTCACCCCGGGTGGCAGGCGGCTGCCGATCCGGCTCAGCCGCCGGACGATCGTGGTCACCGGGCTGACCGCTCTCGTCGCGACCGTGCTGGGTCTGGGCGTGATGGTCGGTCTGGAGCACGGCTCGGCCACGCCGATCACGCCGGGCACCAGCCGGCTCGCCGGCACCGGCTCGACCTCGAAGAGCACCGGCAGCGACAGCTCGACGACGACCCAGGACCACCAGTCCGGCACCACGACGGGCACTGAGACCGGCCCCGGCACGGCCACCACGACCGCGAGGGCCACCCCGTCGACCGTCGCCACTCCGCCCCGGCCGTCGGCGAGCAGCGGAGCCAGCACCGGGACCTCCGGCGGGACGTCGGGCGACACCTCCGGCACGACCGGGTCGGGCACCACCGGCGACGGGTCGGGCAGGACGAGCGGCAACGGCACCTCGGGCACGACGAACGGCACCACCGGCTCGGGGAGCACAGGCTCGACCACCGGCCAGTAACTCGACCACCGGCCAGTAAGCGGAACGGCCCGCCGGCTGGGGCAGCGGGATACCATGGCCACCATGCCCGGCCAGCCTCGACACGTGCACATGCTCTCCATGCACACCTCGCCGCTGGCGCAGCCCGGCGTCGGTGACGCCGGAGGCATGAACGTGTACGTCGCTCACCTCGCCGCCATGCTGGCGGACTGCGGCATCCCGGTCACCCTCTGGGCGGCCCGGCTCGAGGGCGGGCAACCGCTGCACCGATGGCTCGGGCCTCGCCTGGACGTACGCCACGTGCCGCTGCCGGGGGTCGTCCAGATCGAGAAGAACGACCTGCGCCACCACGTCGGGGCCTTCGCCGCCGCCGTCGCCGCCGCCGTCGCCGACGGGGCCGGTGAGGGGCCCGGCCAGGTGGTCCATGCGCACTACTGGCTGTCCGGTCTCGCCGGCGTCGAGGTGGCCGACAGACTCGGTGTGCCGTTGGTGACGAGCCTGCACACCAGCGCTCTGGTGAAGAACCTGCGGGCGTCGGTCGGCGAGACCCCCGAGCCGGACTTCCGGGTCGCCGCCGAGCGGTGCGTCGTCGCCGCCTCCGACGCCCTGGTGGTGAACACCCCCACCGAGGCCCGGCAGATGCATGAGCTCTACGGCGCCCCGGTCGACCGGCTGCACGTGATCACCCCGGGCATCGACCCCGCCGTGCACCACCCGCCCTCTCCCGATCTGCGCGACATCCCGCCGACCGTCGACACCCCGGTGGAGATCCTGATGGCCGCGCGGCTGCAGCCGCTGAAGGGGCCTGAGCTGCTGATCGAGGCCGTCCGCCTGCTCGCCCCCGACCGGTTGCCGGTGCACGCGACGATCATCGGTGACGGCAGCGCCGGCTACCTGGCCAGGCTGCGCGACCTGGTCGCCCGCAACGGCCTGGAGCCGATGGTCTCCTTCGCCCCCGCCCTGCCGGGGCCGGCGCTCGCCGACCGGATGCGCGCGGCGGACATCGTCGTGGTCCCGTCCTCGTCGGAGACCTTCGGCCTGGTGGCACTGGAGGCGCAGGCCTGCGGCACCCCCGTCGTCGCGAGCCGGATCGACGGACTCACCGATGCGGTCCGCGACGGCCGGACCGGGCTGCTGATCGCGGACCGTACGCCCCGGGCCTGGGCCGACGCCCTGCGCGCGCTGATCCTCAACCCGGCGCGGCGTCGCGCACTGGGGCGGGCCGGGGCCGAACGGGCGGCGGGGATGACCTGGGCGGTCACCGCCGAGCGGGTCGCTGCGGTCTACGGCTCGGCACTGCACCACGGGCACCGCGCCGCAACGACCGCTTTTGCCTGTTGTTGAGTCCCGCCGGGGAATCACGCCACTCGAGCCGCGCCGGCGGGCCGGACCTGGTGGGTCGAGGCTGTCCGAAGCTGTGGGCGAGCCGGATGATCATGGCCCGCCGACGTCGAACGGCGGCCATCCGGTCGGACCGGATGGCCGCCTGACGGGGTCGGGTGGGACGGGGCTCAGTGCTCCCGCTCGCCGCGGATGAAGGCCTCGAGGTCGGCCCGGGCGATGTCGTCGGGGCGCTGCTCCGGCGGGGACTTCATCAGATAGGCGGCGGCCGAGGTCAGCGGGCCGCCGATGCCGCGGTCGAGGCCGATCTTCGCCGCCCGGATGGCGTCGATGATCACCCCGGCGGAGTTGGGCGAGTCCCACACCTCGAGCTTGTACTCCAGGCTGATCGGCGCGTTGCCGAAGCCGTGGCCCTCCAGCCGGACGAAGGCGAACTTGCGGTCGTCGAGCCAGCCGACGTAGTCCGACGGGCCGATGTGGACGTCCTTCTCGGCGAACTCGTGTGCGACGTTCGAGGTGACGGCCTGGGTCTTGGAGATCTTCTTCGACTCCAGCCGGTCGCGCTCCAGCATGTTCTTGAAGTCCATGTTGCCGCCGACGTTCAGCTGGTACGTACGGTCGACGGTGTAGCCACGCTCCTCGAACAGGTGCGCGAGCACCCGGTGAGTGATGGTGGCGCCGACCTGGGACTTGATGTCGTCACCGATGATCGGCAGCCCGGCGTCCTCGAACTTCTTCGCCCACTCCGGCGTGCCCGCGATGAACACCGGCAGGGCGTTGACGAAGGCGCAGCCCGCGTCGATGGCGCACTGCGCGTAGAACCGGTCCGCCTCCTCCGACCCCACCGGCAGGTACGAGACCAGGACGTCGGCCTCGGCCGCCTTCAGGGCACCGACGACATCGACCGGCTCGGCGTCCGACTCGGTGATGGTCTCGCGGTAGTACTTGCCGAGACCGTCGAGGGTGTGGCCGCGCTGGACGGTGACACCGGTGGGCGGCACGTCGCTGAACGTCATGGTGTTGTTCTGGCCGGCCTTCATCGCGTCGGCGAGGTCGAGGCCGACCTTCTCCGCGTCGACGTCGAAGGCGGCGACGAAGTGCACGTCGTTGACGTGGTAGTCGCCGAACTTCACGTGCATGAGGCCGGGGACGGTGTCGCTCGGATCGGCGTCGCGGTAGAAGTGCACGCCCTGGACCAGGGAAGAGGCACAATTACCGACGCCGACGATGGCGACACGGATCGGGTGATCGGACACGTTTCTCCTTGCAGTGCGGGGTGAAGCCGAAACTCGGTCCCGGGCGTGGGCGTCACCCCCCGGCGATAGTGA
>NZ_JAYFNG010000031.1:0-66630 GCF_034933565.1 Raineyella sp. | reverse complement strand
CCGCCCTGGGGTCGCCGACCCGCCGGGGGCGCCCCGGCTGGGGATGGGCCCCCTTGGTGGCGCCGCTTCGGCGCCCCCAGTGCGACTCGAACGCACGACCGGCAGATTAGAAGGCTGCTGCTCTGTCCAGCTGAGCTATGGGGGCAGTGCGCTCGATTGTACGACCTCGGGCGCAGGCCGCTGTCCGGCGCCGGCGTTCCGTGGCTGGGTAGCCTTGGCGACATGTCAGTCACGACCCGCCGCCCGGCCGCCGACCCCGTACGGCTCCCGGTGGGCGACGGTCTGCCCGCCGTCGGCGGCCCGCGGCGAGAGGTGGATCGTGACGCGCGCCGCGAGGTCCGCCGGGACCGGCGGCGCAACGGCCTGCCGGCGCCGGTCGAGCGGAGCGTGCCGCTGCCGCGCCGGTTGCTGGGCGACTGGCGCCTGTGGATGTCGCTGGTGACGGTGCTCCTCTTCATCGCCGCGTTCGTCGTCAACTGGAACCTCTTCGTGCCCGAGCACGCCACCGCGAGCGGCACCATCCAGGGGCTGGGCACCGCGGTGATCCCCAAGGCCGCCCGGCTGGCCGCGTTCAGCGCCGTCCCGCTCGCGCTGCTGCTGATCCTGTCCGACCGGCTGCGGCCGCAGGGGCTGTGGCTGTGGACGATCGCGCTGGTCTGGGGTGGTCTGGTCTCGACCGCGATCGCGGCCCCGATCAACACCTGGGCCGCCGCGCACCTGTCGGTCGTCGGCAACGGTGATCCGGCCACCAGCCTGCGGGGCGCGGTCTTCATCGCCCCCTTCGTGGAGGAGGCGGCCAAGGCGACCGTGGTGTTCTGGATCGCGATCCTGCTGCGCAACCGGGTGACGTCGTGGGTGTCCGTCGTTGCTCTGGCCGGCCTGTCCGGCACCGGCTTCGCATTCGTGGAGAACATCGTCTACTACGGCCGGATCTACCGCTACGTGACCGTCACCTCCGGCACCGGCGTCAGCGCCGAACAGGCGATGAACCAACTGGCCCTGATGCGCGGCGGCATGACGTTCTTCGCCCACCCGTTGTTCACCATGATGACCGGCATCGGGCTGGCGACCGCACTGGTCGCCCGCAGCCGACGGGTGCGGGTGCTGGCACCGCTCACCGGCTACCTGGTCGCGGTGCTGCTCCACATGGTCTTCAACTTCACGGCGTCGGCCGACTCCCCGGTCGGGCTGATGCTGTGGTTCGTGGCCCTGTCGCTGGTCGGCACGGTCATCGGCATGCTGCTCAACCAGCTGCGCCGGGAACGCGCCGTGGTCCGGGCCCGGCTGGAGGAATACGTACGGTTCGGGTGGCTGGCGGCCGACGACCCCCGCGCCCTGGGGACCGTACGGGTGCGCCGCCGGGCCCGGTGGTACGCGCTGTGGCGCGGCCCGGCGGCCTGGCGAGCGACGTGGCGCCTCCAGCGGGACGCGCTCGAGCTCGCCTACCTGCGCGACGCCGTCGGACGCGGCCTGGTCGACCGTGCCGGCACCGACCGTGAGGCCGAGCTGCTGGGCGAGATGCGCGTCGCCCGCCCGGCCGCCGTCCTGATCGGGGAGGGGGCCATCGACTACCCCTGGCGCCGGTGGCACCGGGCCCTGCGCACGCGCACCGCCGGCCGGTCCGGACCGGTACGACAGCCGATCGACCCCGGGCCGCTAGGATCATCAGGCATCGAGTACTCGCCGGTGGATCCGCGTTGGGGCCCACCTGAGCAGTAGGAGGATCCATGACGGGACGGTTGGCCGAGTCGCTCGAGGAGCTCCGAGCAGCAGTGGCCGACGTCCACCTCCCGCTGCCGATCCCCGGGGCGGACCGGGCCCGGGCCGAGGCCACCGCCATCGCCGCCCAGCTCGATGACTACGTCCTGCCGCGGCTCGCCCGACTGGACGCACCCTTGCTCGTCGTCGTCGGCGGGTCCACCGGGGCCGGCAAATCGACCCTGGTCAACTCCCTCGTCGGGCGCCCCGTCACCAGCTCCGGCGTCATCCGGCCGACCACCCGTCACCCCGTGCTGGTGCACAACACCGAGGACGCCGGCTGGTTCACCGGCCAGCGCATCCTGCCCGGTCTGGCTCGCACCACCGGCGAGGCGGGCGGCGGCAAGGCGCTGCGACTGGTCGCCGAGCCCACCCTGCCGCGCGGTCTGGCGATCCTCGACGCCCCCGACATCGACTCGGTGGTCGACGAGAACCGTACGCTCGCCGGGCAGCTGCTCGCGGCGGCCGACATGTGGCTGTTCGTCACCTCGGCGGCCCGGTACGCCGATGCCGTCCCGTGGGATTTCCTCAACGGCGCCGCACAGCGCCACGTCGTCGTCGGGGTGGTGCTGGATCGGGTGCCACCGGCCGCGATGCGCGACATCCCCGGCCACCTGGGCCAGATGATGGCCCACCGCGGGCTGGGCTCCGCACCGCTGTTCGCCGTCCCCGAGACCTCCGTCGACGCCCAGGGGATCCTGCCGAACGCCGCCGTCTCGCCGATCCGCGGCTGGCTGGCCGGCCTGGTGGCGAACGAACAGACCCGCCAGCAGGTCGTCCGGGCGACGCTGTCCGGGGCCATCGACGACACCGTACGACGCGCCCCCGCCATCGCCACGGCGGTCGACGAGCAGGTCGGGGCGGTCACCCAGCTGCGTGACGACGCGAACCGGGCGTACGACCAGGCCGTGAAGGCGGTGAAGCTGCGCACGGCCGACGGCACCCTGTTGCGCGGTGAGGTGCTGGCCCGCTGGCACGAGTTCGTCGGCACCGGCGAGTTCATGCGGGCAGTCGAGAACCGGATCAGCCTGCTGCGCGATCGCCTGATGGCGGTGTTCCGGGGGCAGCGGGTCGAGGCGGACCACGTCAAGGTCGCCGTCGAGTCGGGCCTGGAGGCGCTGATCATCGAGGAGGGCCGCGCCGCCGCCGAGCGCGCCGAGGCCGCCTGGCGGGGCGACCCCGCCGGGCGCCACGTCCTCGAGTCGGCGACCGTCGATCTGGCCACCCCGGCGCACGACTTCGACGACCAGGTGGCCCGGATGATCCGGGAATGGCAGGGCGCGGTGTTCGGCATGGTCAGCGAGGAGAGCGGCCCGCGCCGCCTCACCGCCCGCTACCTCGCGCTCGGCGTGAACGGTGTCGCCGCCACCCTGATGGTGCTGATCTTCTCCCAGACCGGTGGGCTCACCGGCGCCGAGGTGGGCATCGCCGGCGGTTCGGTCGCGCTGGCGCAGAGCCTGCTGGAGGCGGTGTTCGGTGACGAGAACGTCCGCCGGATGGCGAAGAAGGCCAAGGACGACCTCGACGAACGGGTGGAGGTCCTGATGTCCTCGGCACTGCTGCGCTACCACCAGACCCTGGTCGCACTGCAGGTGCGGCCACAGCAGTCCGACGAGATCCGGGCCGCCGTCCGGGCGGTCGAGGCGGAGGCCGCCGGTGGCCTGCTCCCCGGGATGCCCGTCACGGCCGGGGGAGAGCTGCCCGCCGCGGCCGGGGGAGAGCTGCCCGCCGTGCCCGCCGGGGGCCCGTCCACCGGGACTGCCGACGAACCGGCCGCCATGGCCGGGGGCACTCCCACGGTGGATCCTCCCGCGGGGGCCAGCGACACCGCGCGCATTCCCACCGGGGACACACCGGCTCTGACCGCGGGCGACGATCCCGTGCGGCCGGCCGATCCCGCAGGGTTGCTGCGACCCGAAGCCGACTGGTGGCGCGACCACACCGAGGCCGCACACCTCGACCAGGAGAAGTGATGGCCAGACCGTCGAGACCCGGACTCGCCGACCGCCTGCGGTCCCTGGACGCGGCAGCCGGAGCCGCTACCGGGCGGGTCGACCCGGAACTGGTCGCGGAGGCCTTGGGCGTCGTCCGCCGGGCCGGGCAGCGGCTCCGGTTCTCCGGCGCCGCGACGGTGGTGGCCCTGGCCGGGGCGACCGGCTCGGGCAAGTCCACGCTGTTCAATGCCCTGGCCGGCAGCGAGGTGTCCACGCCCGGGGTCCGACGCCCCACCACCGCCCACCCGACCGCCGCCACCTGGGGTGACGAACCGACCGGGGAACTCCTCGACTGGCTGCAGGTGCAGCGTCGCCACCATGTCGGGGCACCCGGCGAGCGGACCGAGCTCGACGGCCTGGTCCTGCTCGACCTGCCCGACCACGACTCGGTCGAGATCACCCACCGGATGGAGGTCGACCGCCTGGTCCGGCTGGTCGACATGCTCGTGTGGGTCGTCGACCCACAGAAGTACGCCGACGCCGCCCTGCACGACAACTACCTGGTCCCGCTGCGGGAATACGCTCCGGTGATGATGGTGGTCCTCAACCAGGTCGATCGGCTCCCACCGGAGGACCGCCACCGCACCGTCGACGACCTGCGTGGCCTGCTCGACCGCGAAGCCCTGCAGGACGTGCCGGTCCACCCGGTCTCGGCGGTCACGGGCGAAGGTCTCGCGCAGCTGCGCACCGTTCTCGCCGGCCGGGTCCGGGACAAGCAGGCGGTCGCCGACCGGGTCGGTGTGGACGTCCGCAGCGTTGTCGAACGGCTCCGCCGGGCCTCGGGGACCACGGCCGCGGTACAGGTCAGCGACCGGACCGTGGCAGCGCTCGACGATGCCTGTGCCCGCGCCGCCGGGGTTCCGGCGGTGACCGAGGCGGTCGGGCAGGCCTGGCGTCGCCGCGGGCGGGGCGCCACCGGCTGGCCGCTGATCTCCTGGGTCGCGACGTTGCGCCCCGATCCGCTGCGGCGCCTCCACCTCGACCTGGCCCCCCGCCGGCGCAGCCGCCGGGAGCTCGAGGCCGGGATCGACGCGGCCCACGCGCCGACGGCCGTGGCCCGTACGTCGGTCGCCGCCATGCAGGGTGTCCCTGCTGCGCAGGTCGACACCGCTCTGCGCGTCCTGGCCGACGAGGCCTCTGCCGGGCTCTCCCACGGCTGGGCCCAGGCGGTACGGGCCGCGGCCCGCTCCCGTACCGGTGACCTGGCCGACGCGCTGGACCGGGCGGTGGCCTCGACGAACCTCCAGATGCACCGGAACCGGCGGTGGTGGACGGTGATCCGCGTCGTGCAGTGGGTGCTGATCGCGGTCGTCCTCGTCGGGCTGGCCTGGCTGGGGGCCGACGTCGCCCTCCTCTACCTGCGGATGCCCCCGCTGCCCGACCTCGCCTGGCGCGGCATCCCCGCCCCGACCGCCCTGGTGGCCGGCGGGGTCGTGCTCGGGCTCGTCGTCGGCGGGCTGAGCCGGATCGGGGTCGAGATCGGTGCCCGCCGCAAGGTCTCCACAGCGCGCCGGGCCCTGCTGGGCAAGATCGACACGGTCACCCGCGAACTGGTCGTCCACCCGGTCAATGAGGAGCTGGACCGCTACGAGAAGGTACGCACCGCGCTGGCGAACGCCGCCGGCTGAGCCCTCCGTTCACAGGCTCCGTCCACAGGGCCCCGGCGCTCCGGGGCCGGTGTCCACAGCGCGTCCGGTGGAGGGCCGCCGTACCGGGCGGGTGTCCCACCCTGCGGGGGAGACCACTGCCGACCTGGGCAGACACGACCGGAGGAAGACCATGGACGCCATCATCACGCTCACCGGCAACCTGGGCGCCGACCCGCGGATCCGCGCGGTGGGCCCAGAGCAGCACCTGTTCACCGAGTTCTCCATCGCCAACACGCCACGGATCCAGCGTGACGGCGTCTGGCAGGACGGCGTCACCACCTGGTACCGGATCACCTGCTGGCGGCGCCTCGCCGAGAACGCCTTCAGCTCCCTGCGCCGTGGGGACGCGGTCATCGTCCACGGCAGGATCCGCACCCACGAGTGGGCCGACAAGGAAGGTGTCGTGCAGACCCGCGAGGAGGTCGAGGCGCTGTCCATCGGCCCCGACCTCAACCGCGGCACCGTCCTCGTCCTGCGCCGCAGCCGGGCGGGGACACCGGCCCAGGCAGCGGCCCCGACCACCGGCGCCGACGAGCTCGCGACGGAGCCGCAGGCCGACGACGAGCCGTTCGCCACCCCCGCCGGGACGGCTGTCGAGGAGGTCGCGGGTCCGCTCCTCGGCGGGGCCGCGGTGGACCACCACTCGCTCTCCGACGATGACCGCCCGCTGGAGGATGCCGCGAACGACGACGGCCGAGCGTACGGGCAGGCCGTCGCCTGACCCGGCAGGGACAGGGTGTGCCACCGGCTCGGCGGGCACGGCGTGAGGATTGGGGTGACCTCGTCGTCGCTGGCATACTGGCGACGGCGTGCCCTCGCGCCGTGCCCGCCCTCCCGGATCCTGTCCGGGTCCGTACGTGAGAAAGCTGGAGTGATTCGTGGCTGAGTTCATCTGCACGATGCACAACGTCCGCAAGAAGCTGGGTGACAAGGTCGTCCTCGACAACGTCACGATGTCGTTCTTCCCCGATGCCAAGATCGGTGTGGTCGGCCCCAACGGTGCCGGCAAGTCGACGATGCTGAAGCTGATGGCCGGGCTCCTCCAGCCCGACAACGGCGACGTGACGATCTCCAAGGGCGCCTCGGTCGGCATCCTGCTGCAGGAGCCGCCGCTCACCGAGGGCAAGACGGTGCTGGAGAACATCCAGGAGGGCGTCGCCGAGATCAAGGGCAAGCTCGACCGGTTCAACGAGATCGGCATGGAGATGGCGGACCCCGACGCCGACTTCGATGCCCTGATGGCCGAGATGGGCGATCTGCAGACCGACCTGGACGCCGCCAATGCGTGGGACCTCGACTCCCAGCTCGAGCAGGCCATGGACGCCCTGCGCTGTCCGCCGGGCGACGCGATCGTCGACGTCCTGTCCGGTGGTGAGCGCCGGCGCGTCGCGATGTGCAAGCTGCTGCTCGAGCAGCCCGACCTGCTGCTCCTCGACGAGCCCACCAACCACCTGGACGCCGAGTCGGTCGCCTGGCTCGAGGCCCACCTCAAGTCCTACCCCGGCGCCGTGCTGGCCGTCACCCACGACCGGTACTTCCTCGACAACGTCGCCAGCTGGATCTGCGAGGTCGACCGCGGCCAGCTGCACCCGTACGAGGGCAACTACTCCACCTACCTCGACACCAAGCGCAAGCGACTCCAGATCGAGGGTCAGAAGGACGCGAAGCGCGCCAGGATCCTGGAGAAGGAACTGGAGTGGGTGCGGTCCAGCCCGAAGGCTCGCCAGGCGAAGAACAAGGCCCGTCTGGCCCGGTATGAGGAACTGGCCGCCGAGGCCGAACGCAACCGCAAGCTCGACACCTCCGAGATCAACATCCCGCCGGGCCCGCGCCTGGGCAACGACGTGCTCAAGGCCACCGACGTGCACAAGGCGTTCGAGGACCGTGAGCTGTTCGACGGGCTCAGCTTCGAGCTGCCGCGGGCCGGCATCGTCGGCGTCATCGGCCCCAACGGCGTCGGCAAGTCGACCCTGTTCAAGATGATCGTCGGCCAGGAGACCCCCGACACCGGCGAGCTCGATCTCGGCAAGACCGTGTCCATCTCGTACGTGGACCAGAGCCGGGCCGGCATCGACCCCGACAAGAACGTCTGGGAAGTGGTCTCCGACGGGCTCGACTTCATCAAGGTCGCGAACTTCGAGATGCCCTCCCGCGCCTACGTCGCCTCCTTCGGGTTCAAGGGCCCGGATCAGCAGAAGAAGTCGGCGATGCTCTCCGGTGGTGAGCGCAACCGCCTCAACCTGGCTCTCACCCTGAAGATGGGTGGCAACCTGCTGCTGCTCGACGAGCCGACCAACGACCTCGACGTCGAGACCCTGCAGTCGCTCGAGGACGCGTTGCTGGAGTTCCCCGGATGCGCCGTGGTGATCTCCCACGACCGCTGGTTCCTCGACCGCGTCGTCACGCACATCCTGGCCTGGGAGGGCACCGAGGAGGACCCGGCCCAGTGGTTCTGGTACGAGGGCAACTTCGAGGACTACGAGAAGAACAAGATCGAACGCCTCGGGGTCGAGGCCGCCCGGCCGCACCGCACCGCCCACCGTCGCCTCACCCGCGACTGAACGCCACGGCCCTGCGGTCCCGGTCCGACCGGGGGCCCGGGTGGTCGCCGAGACACCGCCGGGGGCTCCGTACCGGATCCGGTACGGAGCCCCCGTGGTGCGTGTGCGTGCTGTTCTCTGAGCCGACGGTGCCGGCGAGCGTGCCGGGGGCCGACGTCGTGGTGGGCGTCCACCGGCCGACGTCGTGGCCGGTGGTCAGGCGGACTTCATCGTCGCGGCACGCTGGCGACGGGCCCGCAGCTGCGCGGCGTAGACCTTGGAGGCCTCGAAGGAGATCTGGCGCAGCGGGGTGGCCCAGCGGCGCGGGTCGAACTTGCCGACCGGGCCGGAGATGCTCAGCGCGGCGACCGGGGTGTGGGTCGGCGACATCACCGGGGCGGCGACGCAGTTGAGTCCGCGACGCACCTCCTCGAAGTCGAAGGCGATGCCCTGCTCCTTGACCCGGGCCAGCTGACGGCGCAGCTTGTCAGGATCGGTGATGGTGTGCGGGGTGATCGCCGGCAGCTCACCGCTGCTGACCTGGTCGATCAGCACCGGGTCGTACGCCAGCATCGCCTTGCCGATGCCGGTGCAGTACGCCGGCACCCGGCCACCGATCCGGGAGGGCGAAGGCACCCGGTGGAACCCGTGCAGCTTGTTCAGATAGACCACGTCAGTGCCCTGCAGCACGCCGAGGTGTACGGTCTGGCGGGACTGCTCGTAGAGGATGGAGAGGAAGGGGGTGAGCACGTCCCGCAGCATGTCGATCTCCGGCGCCGACTCGGGCGTCGGCAGGTCATGGATCATCGGTCCCAGCCGGTAGTTGCTGCCGGCCCGTTCGACCGCGCCGTTGCGTTCCAGGATCCCGAGCAGACGGAATGCGGTCGACTTGCTGAGCTCGGTGCGACGTGCCAGCTCGCTCACGCCCACGCCCGTCGTCACCTCGTCCCCGAAGGCCCGAAGCAGCGCCAATGCTTTGTCGACGGCAGTCCGGCTGTCGCGCTGGCCCGTTGTCATCCATTCACCTCCGGTGGTGCACCGTTGAGGGTGCATTCAACAGGAAACAGTGCCGCAGGGTGGCACCGTGGTCACACTGTACCTGTCAATATCGCGGTCCGGTGACGTCGGCCGCCCTGAGGCGGCCCCTACGTCCCCCGAAGGCGCTGAAAGGCGCGCAGATCCGCGGAACGACAAGGAACGAGACGTGCGTCACATTCCGTCCAGCGGCTGGACAAGGAGACTACGGTATTTGTCGTACTACGAGATGCGGTGGACTGGGGTGGCCCTCGGGTACCGGAAGGCGGGACGGGAACTTGCCGAACGCCTCCGTCGATGATGGTCAGACCGATGGAAGGGGGAAGGCCCGATTGTCAAGTCCGTCGGGTCGATCGGCTGCAGGGCGCCCGCCGGTGTCGGTGCGCACGGATACTCGGGGGCACACAGCGTCCGGCGGACGCAGAAGCGCCGAGCAGAACGCAGAAGTGCTGGGCAGAACGCAGAAACGCCCGGGGCAGGACCCCGGGCGCTCGCGCTGAGTGGTGGTGAGGTGACCGATCAGGCCGCGCTGCCGCCGGCGGCCAGCGAGACCGCCACGTCGATCAGCATGTCCTCCTGGCCACCGACGTATCCACGACGGCCGGCCTCCTCCAGGATGTCCTGGACCGGCACACCGTAGCGATCGGCGGCGCGCTCGGCGTGGAAGAGGAAGGAGTTGTAGACGCCGACCTTGCCCTGGATGATCGAGGCGCGGTCCATCATCGGCTGGCGGGGGATGATCGGGGCGGCGACGTCCTCGGCCGCGGCCAGGATCTTGATGGTGTCGACGTTGTTCTTGATGCCCAGACGCTCGAACGCCGCGACCAGCACCTCGGTCGGGGAGTTGCCGGCGCCGGCGCCCAGGCCGCGCAGCGACCCGTCGATCCAGGTGGCACCCTCGGCCACGGCGTACACCGAGTTGGCGACGCCGAAGCTCATGTTCTGATGGCCGTGGAAGCCGACCTCGGCGTCGTCACCGAGCTCCTCCTTCAGGGCCCGGACGCGGTCACCGACCTGGTCGAGGATCATCGCGCCGGCGGAGTCGACGACGTACACGCACTGGCACCCGGCGTCGGCCATGATGCGGGCCTGCTTGGCCAGCTGGTCGGGCTCGATCATGTGCGACAGCATCAGGAAGCCGGCGGTCTCCAGGCCCATCGCCCGGGCCTCCTGGAAGTGCTGGATCGAGACGTCGGCCTCGGTGCAGTGGGTGGCGATGCGGATCACGTCGATGCCGCGCTCCTTCGCCTCACGCAGCTCGTGCAGGGTGCCCAGCCCCGGCAGCATCAGCGCGGCGATCTTGGCGTGCTTCGCCTCGCCCTTGGCGGCCTCGATCAGGTCCATCTCGTTGACCCGGGAGAAGCCGTAGTTGAACGAGGAGCCGGCCAGACCGTCGCCGTGGGTCACCTCGATGATGTCCACGCCGGCTGTGTCGAGGGCGCGGGTGATGTCCTTGACCTGGTCGAGGGTGAACTGGTGGCGGACCGCGTGCGACCCGTCGCGCAGCGTGGTGTCGATGATGCGCGTGGCGTACGTCTTGTTCGGATCCAGCGTGTGCTTGGCGGCGCTCATGCGCGCACCCCTTCCTGGGACGCGCCGGCCTCGATGCGCTCGGCGAGCAGGTCGCCCGTGCGGGTGGCGGCGGAGGTGATGATGTCGAGGTTGCCGGCGTACTCCGGCAGGTAGTCGGCGGCACCGCGGACCTGGATCAGGCAGGTCACGCGACCCCAGCCGTTCCACTCCGGACGGGCGTGGTCGAACTGCGGCTCGGCGACGAGCTTGTAGCCCGGGACGTAGGACTGGACGGTCTCGACCATGCGGGCGATGGAGTCACGGACCGCGTCCTGGGTGGCGCCGGCCTCGGCGGCCTCCGCGGGGAGCGAGCAGTACACGGTGTTGCGCATCATCATCGGCGGCTCGACCGGGTTGAGGATGATGATCGCCTTGCCCTTCTTGGCGCCGCCGACGGCCTCGAGAGCGGCCGAGGTGGTCTCGGTGAACTCGTCGATGTTGGCGCGGGTGCCGGGGCCGGCGGACTTCGAGGCGATCGAGGCGACGATCTCGGCGTAGTCGACCGGGACGACCCGGGACACGGCCGCGACCATCGGGGTGGTCGCCTGGCCACCGCAGGTGATCATGTTGACGTTCATCACGTCGGTCAGCGACTCGAGGTTGACCGGCGGGCAGAGGAACGGGCCGACGGCGGCGGGGGTGAGGTCGATCGCGTGGATGCCGGCCTCCTTGTAGGCCGGGGCCCAGGCCGCGTGGGCCTTGGCGCTGGTCGCCTCGAAGACGAAGTCGGGCTTGTCGTCCTGGGCGAGCAGCCACTTGGCGCCCTCGGCGGAGGTCTTCAGGCCGACGCGCTTGGCGCGCTTCAGGCCGTCCGACTCGGGATCGATACCGATCATGTACGTCGGCTGGATGTGCTCGCTCTTGCGGAGCAGCTTGAACATCAGGTCGGTACCGATGTTGCCGGAACCCACAATCGCTGCGGTGTACTTCTTCGACACGAGATGGTCCTTCGGGTCAGGGGACAGGCGCCCTCGTCCGTCCTCCTGACGCCAGCCTCGGGGAGGCGTACGCGGAGGCGTCCGTACGTCGACGTACGCTCCCGCGTGGCGTCGGAGGTTGGCCTCGGGTGCTGCCCGTGTGGCCGGTGACGCGTGCGGTTCCTCCACGGTAGGCGGTGGCCGACGGGGGTGCGCAGGCCTCGTGCCGAAGCGTGAACCGGGTCACATTGGTCCGTCCGATCCCCGCAACCACGGGGGTCCCAGGGTCTGACCAAACTCTCGGCCGTCACTAGGGGAATGTCCGGGTGCAGGATCGCTTGGTCAGACCGCGCGCACCGCCGGTCGGCCTTTCATGGCTGCCGTGCCGTCCTGGCGGCGCGGTCCCGGAAGTCCGCGCCCGGGCTGACCACCCGGAAGGCCGCGCCCGGGCTGACCGCCCGGGGTCACCGCCCGGGCTGCCCCCGCCGGCGGGGTGGCCCTCAGCGCCGGGAGGAGCCGGCCAGCAGCTCGGCCAGGGTGAGGGCCGTACGGTCGGCCAGGTCGGCCACCTGGGTCCGGCAGGAGAAGCCGTCGGCGAGAATCACCGCGTCCGGACCGGCCGTCTCGATCGCCGGCAGCAGATCGTGCTCGGCCACCTTGACCGACACCTCGTAGTGGCCGGTGACCGAGCCGAAGTTGCCGGCCAGGCCGCAGCAGCCGCCGAGCGTACGGACCTCCGCCCCGGTCCGGCGTAACAGCTCGGTGTCGGCCGCGTAGCCGATCACCGACGCCTGGTGGCAGTGTGGCTGGGCGACGATCGTCGTCCCGGTCAGATCGGGCACCTGGTAGTCCGGGGTCCGGGCCAGCAGCTCGGCCAGGGTGAGCACCCCGGCCATGTCCGGTGTGCGCGGATCATCAGGGAGCAGATCCCGGACGTCGCTGCGCCACACCGAGGTGCAGGACGGCTCGATGCCGATCACCGGCGTGCCGGCGGCCAGGATCGGGTGGATCGCGTCCATCGCCTGGCGCATCCGCCGCCGCGCGCCGTCGAGCTGGCCGGTGGAGATCCAGGACAGGCCGCAGCAGGCCTCCCGGCCGAGCAGCCGCGGCGCGTAGCCGGCCTCGAGCAGCACCTTGATCACCGACGGCAGGGCACCGCCGGCGAACACGTCGGTGAACGAGTCGGTCCAGATCACCACCTCGCCGTGGCGGGCCCTGCGTGGGTGCTGCACCTGCTCCAGGTGCAGCAGGTCGCGTCCGGCGCGGGTCGCCCGGCCGGGGGCGAAGGTCGGGATGTTGCGGCGTCGGTCGGCCCCTGCCGTCCACTTCGCGATCGCGGCGATCGGCGCGAGACCGAGGGCGGCGTTCGCGATCCGGTGCAGCCCGGGGATGCCGGTGACCAGCCGGCCCCACATCGGCAGCAGGCCGATCAGGTAGTGGTCCCGCGGGCGCAGCCGGCCGGCGTAGTAGTGGTCCAGGAACTCGGCCTTGTAGGCGGCCATGTCGATGCCGGTCGGGCAGTCGCGCCGGCAGCCCTTGCAGGACAGGCACAGGTCGAGGGCCTCGAGCACCTCCACCGACCGCCAGCCGTCGGTGAACAGGTCGCCGTTGACCATCTCCTGCAGGGCCCGGGAGCGACCGCGGGTGGAGTCCTGCTCGTTGCGGGTGGCCTGGTAGGACGGGCACATCACCCCACCGGTCGCGGTGGTGTCGGCGATGCACTTGCCGACACCGGTGCACCGGTGTGCCTCGTCGGAGAAGTGCCGGTGCTCGCGGCGGAAGGCGGACGGGCCGGCCGCGACGGCGCGGATGTCGGCCTCGACCGGGACCGGGTCGACCAGCACCCCGGGGTTGAGCAGGTTCTCCGGGTCGAAGATCCGCTTCACCTGGGCGAACAGCGCGATCGCCGCGGGGGAGTACATCTTCGGCAGCAGGGCGGAGCGGGCCCGCCCATCGCCGTGCTCACCCGACATCGAGCCGCCGTAACGGGCGACCAGGTCGGCCGCGTCCTCGATGAACGCCCGGTAGCCCGACGCCCCGCCCGGCTCGGTCAGCGGCCAGTCGATCCGGCAGTGCACGCAGCCGTCGCCGAAGTGCCCGTACGGCAGGCCACGCAGGCCGTGGCGGGCCAGCAGGTCGTCGAGGTCGCGCAGATACGCGCCCAGCCGGGCCGGCGGGACGGCGGAGTCCTCCCAGCCGGCGTACGCGGGCTTGTCGAACGCGACCCCGGCCAGGCCGGCGCCGTCGGCCCGGATCTTCCACAGCCGGGCGGCGAGCGCCGGCTCCTCGACGATCCCGCCGCGGGCGGCCGGGTTCGCCGCGAGGGCCGCGTCGACCAGCGCCTGGGAGCGCCGGCGGACCTCGGCGGGGTCCTCCCCGACGATCTCGAGGAACACCCAGCCGTCACCACCGGGCAGCTCCGGCACGGCGGCCGGGCCCTGCCGCTCCGCCACCACGTCGACGATCCGCCGGTCCAGGCCCTCGATGGCGACCGGATGGTGTTCCAGCAGCAGCGGGGTGGCGTCGGCGGCCTCGGGCATCGTCGGGTAGCCGAGTGCGACGGTCATCTTGTGCGGGGCGTCGCTGACCAGCCGGACCCGGGCCCGGGTGACCATGCCGAGCGTCCCCTCGGTGCCGGCGAAGAAGGCCGCCACGTCGAACCCGTTCTCCGGCAGCAGATGTTCCAGGGAGTACCCCGACACCTGCCGGGAGAAATGGCCGAACTCGGTACGGATCGTCGCCAGGTTCGCGTCCACCAGCTTCTTCAGTGCGGTCAGGGCGGGGGAGTCGGCCACCTTCGTGGTGGCGGGGTCCTCGGCAGGGCCCAGCACCAGCTTCTCGCCGGTGCCGGTGACCACCTCGAGGCCGACGACGTTGTCGGCCGTACGCCCGTAGCCGAGCGCGCGGGGGCCGCAGGCGTTGTTGCCGATCATCCCGCCGATCGTGCAGCGGGTGCTGGTGGAGGGGTCGGGGCCGAAGCGCAGGCCGTGCGGCGCGGCGGCCTGTTGCAGCCACGCCTGGACCACGCCGGGCTCGACCACCGCGGTGCGGGTGGCCGGATCGACCTCGAGGATACGGGTCAGGTGCTTGAGCGTGTCGACGACGATGCCCTCGCCGACGGCGTTGCCGGCGCACGACGTGCCCGCCCCGCGGGCCGTCACGGTGACGCCGGCCGCCCGGGCGCTGGCGAGCACCTGTTCGAGCTCGGCCGTGCTGCGGGGACGTACGACACCGGTCGGCACCAGGCGGTAGATCGACCCGTCGGAGGAGTAGAGCCCCCGGGTCAGGGTGCTGGTGTCGTAGCGGTCGGCGATCCGGGCCCGCTCCAGACCGGCGGCGAAACGGCCCGCCGGGGAGTCGTCCGCGGCCATCGCCGTGGGGCGTTCGGTGGTGCGGGAACGGGACAGCACGGACGGCAGACGCATGGGGCCATCTTGCCGCACGGAGCCATCGGTCGATCTGGTGCCCCGATGGCCGGTCAGCCCTGCGGCGTGGGGTCAGATCTGCTTGACGCGTCCCGGCGCGATGTCCGGCACGGCCAGGACGGCGGCGAAGACCCGGCCCAGCGCCTCGAAGTCCTCCGGGGTGGTCGCGTCGACCAGGGCGCGGCGGACCGATTCCACGTGGCACGGCGCGGCCTCGACCAGCAGGTCGTACCCGGTGGAGGTGAGTCGGGCCCACACGCCGCGGCGGTCGTTCGGGCAGGCCAGCCGCTCGATCAGCTCGGCCTTCTCCATCCGACTGACGGTGTGGGTCAGGCGGGAGCGGGACTGGTGCACCGCCTCGGCGAGCTCGGACATCCGCATCCGGCGCTCCTCGGCCTCCGAGAGTGAGACCAGGATCTCGTACTCGGCCAGGGACAGGTCGAAGGGTCGCAGGGCCCGGTCGAGGTACTCGTCGAGCTGGTGGACGCCCCGCAGGTAGGTGCGCCAGATCTGCTGCTGGTGTTCGTCCAACCACCGCGGCGGACAGGCGGTCTTCAGTGCTGCGGGCATGGAGCCATGGTACTCGACACGTTGACTCTTCAATAGTTGCCACCACCTGTCCGGCCCCCCGATCGGGTGTGGGAATCGTCACGTGGGTGCGGCTGGGAGCGGCTCGAACCGACCGAAGCATGTTCGGGCACGATGGCTGATGTGACGAGCGCCACAATGGAATGATGTTGATCATTCAATAATCGACGCGTACTGTTGCCGATGTTGACGGTCCGCAGGCGGCGGATCCCCCTGACGCCTGCGGGCCGGCAACGGCGGGGCCGGGCCTGTGCCACGGCCTCCGCACCCTGCTTCTCCAACGGCCTGCCTCCGTCAGGCGGCCCACTCATCGCGTAAGGAATCGCTCATGACTGCACTCGTTCCCGGCACCTGGACCATCGATCCCGCCCACTCCGAGGTGGCGTTCACCATCCGCCACATGATGAGCAAGGTGCGCGGCAACTTCGGTGAGGTCAGCGGGACGATCGTCACCGGCTCGTCCGACCCGAAGGACGCCACCGTCAAGGCCGAGGTCGCCGTCGCCTCGATCAACACCAACCAGGCCCAGCGTGACGAGCACATCCGCACCTCGGAGATCCTCGGCGCCGACGAGCACCCGACCTTCAGCTTCACCTCGACCTCCGTGGCGGGCGACGGCGAGGACTACACGATCAACGGCGACCTGACCATCAAGGGCGTCACCAAGCCGGTCTCGTTCGACGCCACCTTCAACGGTGCCGTCGACCCCGACCCCTTCGGCCTGTTCCGGATGGGTGCCGAGGGCACCGCCGTGATCAACAAGAAGGACTTCGGCATCGAGTTCAACGTCCCGCTGCAGGGCGACGCGGTCATGCTCGGCGACAAGGTCACCATCACCGTGAGCCTGGAGGCGACCCTCAACCGCTGACGGCTGACCCGGCCGGTCCGGGACCGGGGATCAGGACTCGGCTCCGTGTGAATGCCCGAACGGGCCGCAGGTCTCTGCGCACGAGCCGGTCTCTGCACGGGCCGCGGGTCTCTGTGTACGGGTCGCGGATCTCTCCAAGACGACCGTGGTCGGTCTTGTCGCACCCCCACAATCGGGGTGCGACCGGGTGACGGACCGGGCTGCTCCGGCCCGGGCGCACGATCGGACGTTATACGCTGCCACTGCCTGTCCGGTCAGTGTCGCCCGGGCCGGTCCCCGTGTGCCGGTCCGCCCGGCGCTCCCCGCGGTCCGGTCCCGGCCCGTTGCGTCCACCGTCAAGGAGAGAGATGTCCGACCTCGCTGACTCCGTGCTCGAGCAGCTGACCCCACCGTCCGCGGCCTTCCGTGCCCGTCGCGAGGACTCGGTGGGCGGGATGTTCCTGTCGGCGGTCGAGGAGTTCGGGGCCCGCCCGGCGTACCTCTACCGTGGCGCCGACGACGCCTGGACCACGATGAGCTGGAACGAGACGCACGACCGCGTCTTCGAGCTGGCCGCTGGCCTGCTCGCCCTCGGACTGAAGCTCGAGGACCGGGTCGCGATCGCGTCCGGCACGCGGATCGAGTGGATCCTGATCGACCTTGCCATCATGTGCGCGGGCGGCGCCACCACCACCGTCTACCCCAACACCCACGACCAGGACGTGGCGCACATCCTCGGGGACTCCGGGTCGCGGATCATCTTCGCCGAGAATGCCGAACAGGTCGACAAGATCCGGCTGCACCGGGACACCCTCGACGCGGTGGTGAAGGTCGTCGTCCTCGATCCGGAGGACGTGGCGGACCTCGACACCGGCGGCAAGGTCATCTCCTGGCAGGCCTTCCGGGCACTCGGCGCCGCGTGGCTCGCCGACCACCCGGGCTGCGTGGACGCCGCCATCGCCGCGACCGGCGCCGACACCCTGTCGACGCTGATCTACACCTCCGGCACCACCGGCCGGCCGAAGGGCGTACGCCTCTCCCACCGGTCCTGGACGCACGAGGGTTACCGGGTCGGCCAGGACATGGGAGTCCTCGAGCCCGACGAGATCCACTTCCTGTGGCTGCCGCTGTCCCACGTGTTCGGCAAGTGCCTGATCGCCATCCAGCTGGCCAGCGGCCTGGTCCATGCGGTGGAGGGGGACATCTCCCGGATCGTCGAGGGCCTCGGCCAGGTGCGCCCGACGCTGATGGCCGGCGCCCCGCGGATCTTCGAGAAGGTCCGCAACGCGGTGATCCTGAAGAACCGCGGTTTCATCTCGCGCATCCCCCGCTGGGCGTTCTCCGTCGGGCAGCGGTCCCTGCCGTACCTCACCACCCGCCGGCCCTTGCCCCGCTCGTTGGCGATCCGCTACGCGATCGCCGACCGGCTCGTCTTCTCCAAGCTGCACGCCACGATGGGTGGGCGGGTGCGCTGGTTCGTGTCCGGCTCGGCCAAGCTCAACCCGCAGGTGCAGGACTGGTTCTGGGCCGCCGGCATCCCGCTGGTCGAGGGCTACGGGATGACCGAGACCGCGGCCATCACGTTCCTCGACATCCCGGCCGACCCCGACCTCGGCACCGTCGGCGCGCCGATCCCGGGCAACGAGGTGCGGATCGCCGACGACGGCGAGATCCTCGTCAAGAGCCCCGCGCTGGCCATCGGCTACCACAACCTGCCCGAGGAGACCGCCGCCGCGTACACCGCCGACGGCTGGTTCGCCACCGGCGACATCGGTGAGCTCGACGAGCGCGGCCGGCTGCGGATCACCGACCGCAAGAAGGATCTGATCAAGACCTCCGGCGGCAAGTACGTCGCCCCGCAGAAGGTCGAGGGCGCGATCGTCAACAACAACCCGTACGTCTCCCAGGTGTTCGTCCAGGGCGAGGGGCGCAAGTACATCTCGGCGCTGATCACCCTCGACGAGGAGGCCATCCTGAAGTGGGCCGGGCGGCACAACCTGGACGGGCTGTCGTACGCCGAGCTCACCCAGAACCCCGACGTGCGCGGCATGATCGACCACTACATGGCCAAGGCGAACGCCCGCCTGGAGCGGTGGGAGACGGTGAAGCGCTACGAGATCCTCGACCGTGAGCTGTCCGTCGCCGGTGGGGAGGTGACGCCGAGCCTGAAGGTCCGGCGCTCCGCGGTGGCGCGGGCCTTCGCCGACAAGCTCGACAAGCTGTACGACCCCGAGGACTGACGTGACGCCGTACGTCTATCGGGCGCGGGTGCGGTGGGCGGACCAGGACCCGCAGGGCCACGTGAACAACGTCGCCTACCTGGACTACATGCAGGAGGCGCGCGTCGACTGGATCCTCGGCGGACCGCAGGCGCACATGCTCGGCGACGGCGTGCTCGTCGTCTCCCACCACATCGAGTACCTGGCCCAGTCGCTGTTCTGCCCCGACCCGATCATCATCAGGCTGTGGGTGACCGACCTGGGCGGTGCCCGGTTCGGGGTGGCCTACGACATCTACCAGGGCGAGACGCACGTCGCCCGGGCCAAGACGATGATGGCGACCTACGACGTCGACGGGCACCGGCTGCGCCGGCTGAGCGCCGAGGAACGGGCCTGGCTGCAGGGCTTCCTCGGGGCGCCGATGGACTTCCGGCCGCTGCCGCGGCCCGCCGTCGAGTGGGTGTCGGGCTTCGGCTACGAGCACCCGCTGCGGGTGCGCTGGTCCGAGCTCGACCCGTACGACCACGTCAACAACGTCAGTTACCTGACCTATCTGCAGGAGTCCACCATCGCGATGATGGCGGAGCCGCGCCGCGACCTGCCGTGGGGTCGCCCCGGTGACCCGCACACCTGGGTCGTCGCCGCCCAGGACATGACATACCGGGCGCCGATGCTGTACCAGATCGAGCCCTACCTCGCCGAGGTCGTCATCCTGCGTGTCGGCTCCACCTCGGTCACCTTCGAGATGCGGATCCACGACCCACATGTGGACGTGACGTACGCGGTCGGCCACCTCGTCCTGGTGCACGCCGACCCGCACGGCACACCTGTGCCGCTGCCGGACATCCTGCGTGAACGACTGCGTCCGCTGACCCTGACCGTCTGACCAGGAGCGGCGGTGACCCAGTACATCTACCAGGCCCGCGTCCGCTGGGCCGATCAGGATGCCCAGCGGCACGTCAACAACGTGGTCTACGTGGACTATCTCCAGGAGGCCCGGGTCGACTGGATCCTCGACGGGCCGCACCCGGAGCTGCTGAACCACGGCATCACCGTGGTGGCCCAGCAGGTCGAGTACGTCTCCCCGGCGTACTTCGGCGGCGACAGCATCATCATCCGGCTGTGGGTGTCCCGGGTCGGCGGGGCGCGGTTCACCGTGGCGTACGAGGTCAGCCAGGGCGACACCCTGGTGGCCCGGGCGACCACGGACTGCGCGCCCTACGACGTCACGGCCCACCGGGTCCGGCGGCTCACCGCGGCGGAACGGGCCTGGCTGGACGACTGGTCCGGGCCGCAGATCACCTTCCGCGACCTGCCGCAGGTCCCGTGGGACCGCGGCTCCGGGGTCGAGTACCCGGTGCGCGTCCGCTGGTCGGAGGTCGACGCCTGCGGACACATCAACAACGTCGCGATCCTCACCTTCCTGCAGGAGGCCAGGATCGCTGTCCTCGAGGAGGCACGCGGACGCGATGGCTGGGGACGGCCCGGTGCGGACATCAGCTGGCTCGTCGCGGCCCAGCAGATCGAGTACCGCACCGAGATGCCGTACCGGATCGAGCCGTACCTGGCCGAACTGGTGGTGCTGCACCTCGGCTCCTCGTCGATGAGCCTCGAGGTGCAGATCCGCGACCCGCGCCTCGATGTGCTGCACGCCGCCGGCCGCGTGGTGCTGGTCTGTGCCGACGGGCAGGGCCGGCCGCGGCGGATCTCCGACACCGTCCGGGCCGCGCTGCGCCCGATCACCATGACCGCCGGCGGACCGTACGGGGACTGAGCCTCCCGGCGCCCGGACGGCCCGGAGGGCTCAGGGTGAGCCGGCGCCGTCGGACCGAATCACCGGGGCAGGACCGCCCGGGGCAGGAGGGACCGGGCTGCCTCAGCGGGTGAACCACACCGCGTGGTCGGTGCCGAGCGCGTGGATAGTCCCGCCAGGGCCGGCCGGCTCGCTCCCGATGGGGTCTGCCACCGTGCTCCCGGTGGGGCCTGATGCCGCGCTTCCGGTGGGGCCTGCCACCGTGCTCCCGGTGGGGGACGGCTCCGACGTGAGCAGCACCGTCGCCCCGGCCGGCAGCGTCACCGGCTCGTCGCCGAAGTTGACCCAGCAGGAGAAGTCCGGTTCGCGGTCGAAGGCGAGCACCCCGTCCGGGACGTCATCGGCCCAGCGCAGCGTGCCGGCGCCCAGCGCCGGATGGTCATGCCGGATCGCCAGCGCGTGCCGGTAGAGGGTGAGGAACGACCCGGGATCGGCGGCCTGCGCGGCGACCGTACGGTCCGCCCAGTCGGGTTGCGGCAGCCACGGATCGGCGGTCGCGTCGGCCGGGCTGAACCCGTACGGCGGCCGGTCCCCGGACCACGGCAACGGCACCCGGCAGCCGTCGCGGCCCTTCTCGGTGTGCCCGGAGCGCTTCCAGATCGGGTCCTGCAGCACCTCGACCGGCAGGTCCACCTCCTCCAGGCCCAGCTCGTCGCCCTGGTAGACGTAGGCCCCGCCGGGCAGGGCCAGTTCGAGCAGGGCGGCGGCGCGGGCCCGGCGCCGCCCCAGTTCGAGGTCCGCACCGGCCGTCTGTCCCCTGGCCGCCCGCGGGCCCAGCCCTGTCCCGGCGCTGAACGGGGCGCCGGTGACGGCCCGGCCGTAGCGGGACGCCACCCGGGGCTGGTCGTGGTTGCCCAGCACCCAGGTGGCGGGGGCGCCCACGGCGTCGTAGCCGGCGAGAGTGGCCTCGATCATCGCCCGCTGCGAGGCGTACGACCACTCGGTGAGCAGGGCGTCGAAGTTGAAGGTCATGTGCAGCCGGCCCTCGGTGGTGTACGCCGCCAGCCGCCGGGTGGGGCCGAGGTAGGCCTCGGAGACGAGGACCCGTGGCCCCTGCGGGGTGTCGGCGTACTCATCGGCCACGGCCCGCCAGCGGCGGTGGATCGCCTCCAGCTCCGGGCGGTCGAAATACGGGTGGCCCGGGTACTTGCCCTCCCCGTAGCCGCCGTCGCCGGCGCCGGCGGGCAGATCGGGCAGCGTCATGTCCTTGGCGCAGGAGTCGGCCACGTCGATCCGGAAGCCGTCCACGCCGCGGTCGAACCAGAACCGCAGCACGCCGTCGAACAGGTCGGCCACCGCCGGGTGGGTCCAGTTCCAGTCCGGTTGTTCGGGGGTGAACAGGTGCAGGTACCACTGCTCGGGGACCCCGTCCGGCCCGACCACCCGCTCCCACGCCGGGCCGCCGAAGTGTGCCGGCCAGTTGTTCGGCGGCCGGTCACCGCCCGGGCCGGAGCCGTCGCGGAAGATGAAGAGCTCCCGCTCGGCCGAGCCCGGTCCGGCGGCGAGGGCGGCGCGGAACAGCGGGTGGTCGATCGAGCAGTGGTTGGGCACCAGGTCGATGATGATCCGCAGGCCCCAGTCGTGTGCCCGGGCGATCAGCTCGTCGGCCTCGGCCAGTGTCCCGTAGCGCGGGTCGATGTCGCAGTAGTCCGCCACGTCGTAGCCGCCGTCATACAGCGGCGACGGGTACCACGGCGAGATCCACAGGGCGTCCACGCCGAGGGTGACCAGGTGGTCGAGCCGGGCGAGGATGCCGGCCAGATCGCCCTGGCCGTCGCCGTCCCCGTCCGCGTACGAACGGGGGTAGACCTGGTAGACGACGGCGCCGCGCCACCAGTCCGGATCGGTGGCACCTCGACGGTCGGGGGTCTGCTCGCGGAGCTCGGTCACGCCCCGAGCCTAGCGGGGCCCGTGGCCAGCAGCGCCCCCGATCGTACGGGTCATCGATGGGATCGCCGTACGGGTGGGAGTGGCCAGCACCCCCCGATCGTACGGGTCATCGGTGGGCTCGCCGTACGGGTGGGAGTGGCCAGCAGCCCCCCGATCGTACGGGTCATCGGTGGGCTCGCCGTCCGGGGAGCCGTGTGGGCGGGAACCGCGCAAGGGCCAGTGTGCAGGTGGGAACCGTACGGGGGGCCACCGTCTCCGGGTCAGAGCAGGTTGCGTCCCGGCTGCGGGGTCATGTCCTCGCCCTCGAACGCGTTGATCATCGCGTCGGCGGCGCGGACCAGGTAGGTCCACAGCTCGTCGCGGGCCGCCTTGTCCATCTCGACCGACCCCACTGCGTCGTGCATGCACTCCAGCCAGTTGTCCCGCTGCGTGGGGGTCACCTTGAACGGTTCGTGTCGCATCCGCAGCCGCGGGTGCCCGCGCTGCTCGGAGTAGGTGCCGGGCCCGCCCCAGTACTGTTCGAGGAACATCCGCAGCCGGTCCTCGGCCGGGCCGAGGTCCTCCTCCGGATACATCGCGTGCAGGTCCGGGGTCTTCCGGACGTTCTCGTAGAACCGGTGCACGATCGCCCGGAAGGTCTCCGCCCCGCCCATCCGCTCGTACGGGGTGGGCTGGTCGGCGGTCTCGGGGCCGGTGGGGTTCTCACTCATGGCGGTCCTTTCAGGAGCAGGCGGGGAGGTGCCGGAGCCGGGGGCCGGTCAGCGGCGGTAGTACGGGGCCGGTCAGCGGCGATAGGTGACGTGGCCGAGGCAGACGGTCAGACGCACCGGGTCGGGCAGGTCCCGGCCCGCGTACGGATTGTTGCGCGACAGCGACATCGTGTCGGCCGGGTCGACCCGGTGGCGTGCCGCTGGATCGACCAGGCACAGGTTCGCCGGTTCACCGGGGGCGACCGGGCGGCCCTGGTCGGCCAGGGCGAGCAGCGCCGCGGGAGCGTACGACATCCGATCGGCGACACCGGCCCAGTCGAGCAGTCCGGGCCGGACCAGCGTCTCGATCACCACCGCGAGGGACTGCTCCAGGCCGACCATGCCCGGGCGCGCATCGACGAAGGCATGGTCCTTGTCCTGCGCAGCGTGCGGGGCGTGGTCGGTGCCGATCATGTCGACCGTGCCGTCGGCGACCGCGGTCCGCAGCGCCTCGATGTGCTCGGCGGTGCGCAGCGGTGGGTTGACCTTGAAGGTGGGGTCGTAGCCGGCCACCAGATCTGTGGTCAGCAACAGATGGTGCGGGGTGGCCTCGGCCGTCACCCGGACACCGCGGGCCTTGGCGGCGCGGATGATGTCCAGCGACTCCCTGGCCGACACGTGGCAGACGTGGTAGCGGGCCCCGGTGAGGGCGGCGAGCTCCACGTCGCGGGCGACGATCGTCGACTCGGCGGCCGCCGGCCAGCCGCCCAGCCCGAGCTTGCCGGAGAGCTCGCCCTCGTGGCAGCAGGCGTCCGGGCCGGCCAGCCGCGGGTCCTGGGCGTGCTGGGCGAGCACGCCGTCGAAGGCCCGGACGTACTCGAACGCCCGGCGCATCACCTGGGCGTCCGCGACGCACTGCCCATCGTCGGAGAAGCACCGGGTGCCGGTGGCCCGGTGGATCAGCCCCAGCTCGGCGAGCTGCTCACCGGCCAGCCCCTTGGTGATCGCGCCGCACGGGACGACGATGCAGGCGCCCTGATCGGCCGCGATCGCGGCGACCTCCCGGGCGATGTCGGCGGTGTCGGTGACCGGGGTGGTGTTCGCCATCGCCTGGACCGCGGTGAAACCGCCGCGGGCGGCCGCCGCGGTGCCGGTGCGGATCGTCTCGGCATCCTCGCGCCCGGGCTCACGCAGGTGGACGTGCGGGTCGACCAGGCCGGGCAGCGCGACCAGTCCGGCGCCGTCGAGCCGCTCGACGCCCGCGGGCACGGTCGTGGGGTCCCCGAAGACCGGGCCGTCCACGTACACATCACCCGTCGAGCCGTCGGGGAGGGTGACGCCGGTGACCAGCAGCCGGGTCGGGCTGCTGGTGCTGAGCGGGGTGACGGTCATGCCGTGGGTCCTTTCCTGTCGGCCTCCGCCGACGTGGTGGTCGGCCCCAGCGGGGCAGTGGAGCCCCCGCCGAGCAGGTGGTAGAGCACGCTCATCCGGACCGCGACACCGGCAGCGACCTGGTCCAGCACGCGGGAGGAGGCCGCGTCGGCCGCGTCGGGGGAGATCTCCAGGCCACGGTTCATCGGCCCGGGGTGGAAGATCGCCGCGTCGGGGCGCAGTGCCGCCAACCGGTCACGGGTCAGCCCGTAGCCGACGGTGTACTCGCGGGCGGTGGGGAAGTAGCCGCCGTGCATCCGTTCCTTCTGCACCCGCAGCATCATCGCCACGTCGGCCTCGGCCAGTGCGGCATCGAGATCGTCCGTCGCCTCGCAGGGCCAGCTGTCGACGCCGGAGGGCATCTGGGTGGGTGGGGCGACCAGCACCACCCGGGCGCCGAGCGTACGCAGCAACAGGACGTTGGACCGGGCCACCCGGGAGTGGGTGACATCGCCGACGATCACGACCGTACGACCGGTCCAGTCCGCCTGCGGATCGCCGGTGACCGCGCGGAAGTGCCGGCGCATGGTGAAGGCGTCCAGCAGCGACTGGGTGGGGTGCTCGTGGGTGCCGTCGCCCGCGTTGACGACCGAGGCCTGCGTCCACCGGGCCGCCTGGGCCGGGGCACCGGAGGCCATGTGGCGGATCACCAGCGCGTCCACGCCCATCGCGGACAGGGTCCGGACGGTGTCGCGCAGCGATTCGCCCTTGGACACCGAGGAGCCCTTGGCGGAAACGTTGATCACGTCGGCGGACAGCCACTTGCCGGCGATCTCGAACGAGGAGCGGGTGCGGGTGGAGTCCTCGAAGAACAGGTTGACCACGGTGCGGCCGCGCAGCACCGGCAGCTTCTTGACCTCGCGGGTCTGCACCTCGCTCATCTCCTCGGCGAGGTCGATGATCGAGAGGGCCTCCTCACGGCTGAGGTCCGCGGCGGACAGCAGGTGGTGCATCACGACTCCCTCTCGGGACGGGAGATGGTGACCCGGGAGACCCCGTCGGTCTCCTCCAGCTGGACACGGACCTTCTCCCGGGCGGCGGTGGGAAGCTCCTTGCCGACCACGTCGGCGCGGATCGGCAGTTCGCGGTGGCCGCGGTCGACCAGCACCGCGAGCCGTACGGCCCGGGGCCGGCCGATGTCCTTGAGCGCCTCGAGGGCGGCGGAGACGGTGCGCCCGGAGCAGAGCACGTCGTCGACGAGCACCACCACGGCGTCGTCGATCGGGCCGGGCATCCGGGTCGGGCCGACCGCCCGGGTGGGCTGGCGGCGCAGGTCGTCGCGGTAGAAGGTGACGTCGAGCTCGCCGACGGGCACCACGTGCTCCTCGATCTCCTCCATCGCCGCCGCGAGCCGCTGGCCGAGCGGGACACCGCGGGTGGGGATGCCCACCACCATCAGGCGTGGCGCGTCGTGGTCGTTCTCCAGCACCTGGTGCGCCATGCGGATGACGGCCCGGGAGATCTCGTCCGCGTCCATCACCACCCGGGGGGCGATCTCCGTACGTTCCTCCGCAGCCACCGGCTCCTCCGTCCCCACCCGACCCGGGTGTCATCGTCATCTGTGCCCCGCCCGGGGATGCCGATGTTGCTCGGCTCCTCCCGCGGAACTGCGGACTGCAGTACGTTAGATTACGTGAGTGAGCTGCTGAGTGTGATCGCGCCCCAGACGTCCGGTCTCTTCCCGCTGGACACTCTGCCGGGCTGGCCCACGGCCCCCGCTGTGCCCCTCGTGCACGAGCTGGTCTGGATCCTCTTCCTGCCGGTCGCCGTCTTCGTCGTCATCGCCGTGATCAACCTGGCGGCGATGATCGGCAAGGAGGACCGGTCGTTGCATCCGCCGACCGAGCCGATCATGGTCGGTGGCTCCGGGCGGGAGACCCCCGCGGTGACCAGCGGATCGGACGTCGAGGAAGGCACCGGCGGCAGCCATGCTCGTTGGTGATCGTCTCTCGCCCGGTGACGTGAACCGGGTCGCCTGGGCCGCCCGACAGGCCGAGGAGGCCTGTGGCCATCCCTTCATCGCCTACATCGCCGAGCCCGGCGCCGAGGGATCGGTCGAGGAGCGGGCGCACGCGCTGCACGCGACCCTCGCGGACCGCGACGAGGCGGTCCTGGTGTACGTCGACCCGCAGCACCACGAGGTCGTGGTGGTGACCGGGGCCCGGGCCGCCCGGACCCTGTCGGACGCCAGCTGCGCGCTCGCGACCGCCAGCATGGTGACGAGCTTCGCCGCCGGTGACCTGACCGGCGGGATCGTCGGCGGGATCGCCCAGCTCGGCCAGGCGGCGCGGACGCAGGCCAACATGCATCTGCGGCCGGCCATCGACCGCTGAGGGGGCGTCCGGGGTCTCAACTCCGCCGGTGGTACGTCGCCGACCAGGGATCGGTGACGATCGTCGAGACCTCGACCCCGATGCCGTCGAACGCGGCCGTCAGCCGGTCCGCCAGCACCGGGAGCCAGGTCCATTCCGCGGCCCAGTGACTGATGTCGACCAGCGCCGGCTGACGGGGATCGAGCCGGGCCCGTTCGAGGAACTCGCCGGCCGGGTGGTGACGCAGGTCCGAGGTGACATAGCAGTCGACCCCGAGTGCCCGGGCGTCCTCCAGCAGCGAGTCGCCGGCCCCGGCCAGGACGGCCACCCGGCGGATCGTACGCTGCGGGTCGCCGCCGATCCGCACTCCACCGGCCGTGGCGGGGATGGCGTCGGCGATCCGTTGGCCGAACCGGGCCAGGGTCAGCTCCTCGGCGAGCTCGCCGACCCGTCCCAGTCCTGACGCCGCCGGTGCCGGTGCGGTCTCGACGATGTGCCAGGCCGGCGTCTCGTACGGGTGGGCGGCCAGCAGTGCCGCGACCACCGCGGCGCGGCGGGAGCGGGGCAGCACCATCTCGACCCGCAGCTCCTCGACGTGCTCGACCTGCCCGACCGACCCGATGAACGGCGTCGCGCCCGCCAGGGGGCGGAACGACCCGGTGCCCGGCGCGGCGAAGTGGCAGGAGTCGTACGCGCCGACGCGGCCGGCACCGGCGGCGGAGAGGGCCGAGACGACCCGGTCCAGGTGCTCGGGGGGCACGAAGGTGACGAGGTTGTCCAGCCCCGGAGCGGGCCGGGGCACCATCGGCCGCTGGTCGTGCAGGCCGAGAGCGTCCGCGAGCGCCTCGCCGACCCCGCCGGGGGCGATGTCGGCGTTGGTGTGGCCGGCCCACAGCCCGATCCGGTGCTCGGCCAGCCGGAGCACCATGGCGCCCTTCGGGTCGTCGGCGTCGACTCCGTGGATGCCGCGCAGCAGCAGCGGGTGATGGGCGACGACCAGGTCGGCGCCGACGGCGATCGCCTGCTCGACGACAGACAGGGTCACGTCCACCGTGCAGAGGATCCGGGTCACCGGCCGGCTGCGGTCGCCGACGACCAGGCCGACCCGGTCCCACGACTCCGCGGTCGCCGGCGGATACCAGGACTCCAGCGTGGAGACGACGGCGCCGAGGGAGGTCACCGTCACCCCTGGGAGTCGGTGGGAGCCGAGCCGGGGTCCTCGTCCGGCAGGGCAGGATCCGCGGCGCCCAGCAGCGCGATCACCTCGCCGGCCTCCTCGCCGATGGCGGGGGCGTCGGCGACGGCCGGGACCGGGTCGCCGGCCGGCTCCTCCCCGACGGCCAACTGGGCGGGCTCCTCCGCCGGGCCCCGGGTGGCGAGGTGTGCCCGAGCCACCGCCTGGGCGTGCAGCGCCCGGTAGGCGTCGTCACGCGACTCGGCGAGCGAGCGCCGGATCGGGGTGGTCAGCTCGTTCTCGGCCAGGAAGGTGTCCAGCCCGGCCAGGAACGCCTCGTCGGCGACCAGCGCGGGGAACAGGTGCTTCAGCACGTTCTCCCGCAGCGCGATGCCCTTCTTGTCCCAGCCGCCCGCACCGGCCCCCATCACCTTGATCACGTCGAGGAAGCGGTCGGCGTACGGACGGAGCAGGTCCTCCTGACCGGGCCGCCAGAAGGACAGGCAGATGCTGCGCTGTGTCTCGTTCGGCACGTCGGCCGCGGCCGTCGCCAGCCGCCAGGCCTCCGCCTTGTCGGTGGCGTCGGGCAGTGCCGCGCGGGCCGCGGCGGCGCTCTGCTCGCCGCTGATGGTGTGGTCGCGGTCCAGCTCGGCGGCGATCTCGGCGGTGCCGGCCAGCCCGAGGCGGGCCAGCTGGGTGAGCAGGTGCCAGCGCAGGTCGGTGTCGATCTCGAGGCCCGGCACCTGTTCCTCGCCGGCGAACCAGGCCCGGACGACCTCCCCGGCCGCAGCGCTACCGGCCGCCGAGGCCAGGGTCCGGACGAAGGTGAGCTGGCGGTCGGAGCCGCGCTCGGCGCCCGCGACGAGGTGCGCCAGGCCCTTCTCGAGCTCGTGGCCCAGCTGCTGGCGCTGCTCGGCCGGTGCATAGAAGGTGACGGCGGTCAGGGCCTGCCCCAGGGTGCGCTGCACGGCCGTCGGGTCGGTCTCCCGGCCCACGGCGCCGAGCACCATGGTGACGTAGTCGGCGGCCAGCAGTTCCCCGTCACGGGTCATGTCCCATGCCGCGCCCCAGCAGACCGCCCGCGCCAGCGGCGAGTCGAGGTCACCGACGTGCTGGACGACGGTGCCGAGCGACTGCCCGTCGAGGCGGACCTTGGCGTACGTCAGGTCGTCGTCGTTGAGCAGGATGATGTCGGGGCGCTGGGCGCCGACCAGCTCGACGACGTCGACCACCTCACCCTCGACGTCGATCTCCACCCGGCCGGTGCGGGTGATGGTGTGCGCGTCGACGCGGTTGTAGAGCCCGATCGCCATCCGGTGGATCCGGGTGACCGGGTGGGCCTGCGGCACGTACTGGCGGACGGCGAAGCGGGTGAACCGGCCCTCGGCGTCGACGTCGAAGTCCGCGGCGAGGGTGCTGACGCCGGGCACCTGCAGCCACTGGGCGGCCCAGCCGGACAGGTCGCGCCCGGAGGCGGCCTGCAGCGCGTCGAACAGGTCCTGCAGGGTGGTGTTGCCGTACGCGTGGTCGGCGAAGTACTGCCGGACGCCGGCGAGGAAGTTGTCCCGGCCGACGTAGGCGACCAGCTGACGCAGCGCCGAGGCGCCCTTGGCGTACGTGATGCCGTCGAAGTTGGACTCCACCGCGAGCAGGTCGACCATGTCCGCGGCGATCGGGTGGGTCGTGGGCAGCTGGTCCTGGCGGTAGGCCCAGGTCTTGCGCTGGTTGGCGAAGGTCACCCAGGGCTGCTCGGGGTTCTCCTGGTACTCGGACATCGCGAAGTGCGACGCCCACTCGGCGAACGACTCGTTGAGCCACAGGTCGTCCCACCACGACATCGTCACGAGGTCGCCGAACCACATGTGGGCCATCTCGTGCAGGATCGTGTTGTCGCGGTTCTCGTACGCCGCGGCGGTCACCCGGGAGCGGAACAGGTAGTCGTCGCGATGGGTGATGCAGCCGGCGTTCTCCATCGCCCCGGCGTTGAACTCGGGGACGAACGACTGGTCGTACGTGCCGAACGGGTAGGGCGTGCCGAACGCCGCCTCGAAGACCTCGAAGCCCTTCTTGGTGGTGGCGAAGATCCGCTCGGCGTCGAGGTGGGGGACCATCGACTCGCGGCACAGGAGCGACAGCGGGATGTCGCCGTTCGGGCCGGTGTAGGTGTCGTGCACCCGGTGGTAGTTGCCGGCCACCAGGGCGGTGAGGTAGGTCGAGATCCGGACCGTGGGCGCGAAGTCCCAGCGGGCGTACGCCTGGCCCCACTCGTCCCAGCCGTGCAGCGGATCGGGCTCGGCGATGACGACCGGGTCGACCGAGGCCGCGTTGGAGATCACCGTCCAGTTCTGCGGCGCCACGACCGACAGCTCGAACGTCGCCTTGAGGCTCGGCTGCTCGAATCCGGCGTACATCCGGCGGGCGTCGGCCACCTCGAACTGGCTGTAGAGATAGACCCGGTGATCGGCCGGGTCGACGAACCGGTGCAGGCCCTCGCCGGTGCGGGAGTAGCGGCACAGCCCGACGACGGTGAGCTCGTGCTCGCCCTCGGTCAGGGTCAGCGGCAGGCGGGCGCCGTCGTAGCCGGACGTGTCGAGCGGCTCACGGTCGAGGGCCGCCTCGAGGATGTCGTCGGCGAGCAGGTCGAGCCACGTCGTGCCGGCGCCGCTGCTGAACGTGACGGTCGACCGGGAGACGAAGGTGCCCTCCGGGTCGGCCAGCGGCGCGCCGTCGGGAGCACGACCGGTGAGGTCGACCTGGACTCGGTAGCCATCGGTGCGGATCAGGTCCGCCCGGGCACGGGCCTCCTCGCGCGTGATGTTCTCGGAGTACACGGTGTCACCTTCATGTCGACGGGAGCCTGCAGGGCAGGCTGTCCGGGGAAGACCCCTGCGACAGTGGTCAGACTAGCGACTGGGGCGGGCGTCCCGACGGGACCCGTCCCAACGACACCCGAAAAGTCTGCGCGCCCGACCGGATCCCGGCGTCCGGAGGCGCTGGAGGAACGTTCTGCGGCGCAGGAACCTCCCGTGGTGCCGGAGGAACGTACGGCGGTGGCGCAGGAGCGTCCGATGACGCCGGAGGAACGTACGGTGCGGCCGCTGGGACGTCTCCCTATCCTGGGGCAATGACAGTAGAAGCTTCTGCCTCGGCGTCCACCTCGGCCGACCTCCAGCAGGTCGACTTCTGGTTCGATCCGCAGTGCCCGTGGGCCTGGATGGCCTCCCGCTGGATGCTCGAGGTGGAGAAGGTCCGCCCGGTCCGGACGGTCTTCCACGTGATGAGCCTGTCGGTGCTCAACGAGGGCCGCGACGAACTCGACGAGGACTACAAGCGCTTCCTGGCCGGAGCCTGGGGATCGGCCCGGTTGGCGCTGGCCGTCGAGGAACGGTACGGCTCACAGAAGCTGCGGGAGTTCTACACCGCGATCGGCACCCGCTTCCACCCGAATCACGAGGAGCGCGACCGGGCCACCCTGGAGGCCGCCCTGGTCGATGTCGGCCTGCCGGCCGAGCTCGCCGATGCCGCGCAGACCGATGCCAACGACGCCGCACTGCGACGCTCCCACCACGAGGGCATGGACCCGGTGGGCAACGAGGTCGGCACGCCGGTGATCCGGATCAACGGACATTCGCTCTTCGGCCCGGTCATCTCACCGGCACCCAAGGGCGAGGCGGCCGGCCGGCTGTTCGACGGCGTGTCGCTGGTCACCGAGTACGAGGGCTTCTACGAGCTCAAGCGGTCGCGGACGAGCGGCCCGATCTTCGACTGAGCCCGATCTTGACCGGTCCGGCTCTTCAGCTGACGGGGCTGACGGGGGTCGCCGGCTGACCCCGATCTCGGGAGACCAGGGCCGTCGACCGACCGGGCCCTCGCCGGTCAGCGTGCCTCGGCCCAGCGCCGGACCGAGGCACGCAGGAACCCCTGCCAGCTCTCCTGCCGGGTCAGCGGGCCGGCCAGTCCCAGTTGTCCGAGCAGCCCGTTGACGGCCTGCCGGGTGGCGGTGTCCCAGACGCCGGTGATCGGCAGATCACGACCCCACAGCTGGCGGCAGATCGCCTGGACCGCCTGGTGCTGCACCCGGGAGCGACCGGTGAAGGTCGACATGCCGCCGCCCGAGACGCCGTTGTCCACGTGGATGTGGTTGGCATGGGCGTCGTCGAACAGGTGGGTCAGGACGTACGCGAAATGCAGGTGCAGGCTCGCGGCGAGGGCCCAGTAGGCGGAGAGCCGGTCGGCGGTGGGCGTGCCACCCCACCGGTCGTAGCGACACGAGACCAGCTCGGTGCCACCGGTGGCGAGCCGGGAGATGTCGAACGCACGCCCGGCGTGGTGCCAGGAGTCGCAGCTGCCGTCGTCGGGGAGCCAGGCACCGTACGTCCCGACCAGATCAGGCGCGGTGCCGGTCAGGTCGCACCAGTCGGTGAACCAGGCGGTGAGCCGGGCGGCGAAACCCGGCTCCATCCGCACCGTGATCGGCCGGTCGTTCACCTCGTACTGCAGGCCGGCGGTCCCCAGCCGGGCGTACGTCCGGGTGTCGGCCGCCGGCACGCAGGTGGGACCTTGCCGGGTCGACGTGCCCCGGCCGCCGGGGGTGATGCCGCAGGCCCCGAGCGTCGGTGTCAGCACGGCGGCGGCCAGGCCGGCCATCAGGGTCCGTCGGGACGGCCTGCCAGGGGCGGGGCCGGTGGGGCTGCCGGGGGTGGGGCCACCGGGGGTGGACGACGCGGGCATGCTCCCAGGGTAGGGGTGGGCCGGGACGGCTCTCGGGCGCCGGAGAGGCACGGCCGGGCGTGAGATAGTGACCGCATGCGCGTTCACATTGCCACCGATCACGCCGGGTTCGAGCTGAAGAACCATTTCGTCGAGGCCCTGACCGCTGACGGCCACGACGTCGTGGACCACGGTGCCCACGAGTACGACGCCCAGGACGACTACCCGGACACCTGCATCCCGGCCGCGCAGGCCGTGGCGGCGGAGCCCGGCTCGCTCGGCATCGTCATCGGCGGCTCCGGCAACGGTGAGAACATCGCGGCGAACAAGGTCCCGGGGATCCGCTCGATCCTCGCCTGGAACGTCGCGATCGCCGAGCTCGGTCGCGAGCACAACGACGCCAATGTGATCGCCATCGGCGCGCGCCAGCACGAGCCGGAGTTCGCCCTGGCGATGGCCCGGGCCTTCCTCGCCACCCCGTTCTCCCAGGACGAGCGCCACCAGCGTCGGATCGACAAGCTCAGCGCGTACGACGCCGCCCGCTGACCACCCTGGGCGTGTCGACGTCGGCCCGCTCGTGTCAGCGGTGCCGACCGAGGCACTTCAGTGGTGTCGGCCCGCGTGTCAGCGGTGCCGGCCGAGGCGCTTCAGCGGTGCCGGCCGAGGCGCTTCAGCATCGCCTCGGCGCCCGCGGCGGCGTCGGCCTCGTCCTCCGGCCGGGGCCGGGAGACCTCGCGGGCGCGCAGCGCGCGATCGTGGTTGACCAGACCGGACGTGCCGTCCCGGCCGAAGTCGTGGGGCAGCGGCGTGTCGCGGTCACCGGCACCCCCGCGGCGATCCTCGGGGGCCGAGTCGGGCGCCGTACGTTCCGGGCCGGGCCCGCTGCGTCGGCGGCGAGCGCCGGCCGGGCGGGGACCGGGCCGTGACCGGTCGCCGTTCCGGCCGGCCGGACGCTCCTCGCTCCCGCCGGACGGAGACCCTTCGGGGCGCCCCGCTTCTGCTGCCATGCGGCTAGCCTAGTCAGGCGTCACCGACCGGTGACGACAGCCGGGGACAGAGACAGGAGGTGTCCGGTGCCTGAGGGCCACATCCTGCACCGGCTCGCCGATCAGCTGACCACCGCCTTCGCGGGCCGGCGGGTCGCGGTCTCCAGCCCCCAGGGGCGGTTCGCGGCCGAGGCCCTGCTGCTCGACGGCCACACGATCGACCGGGCCCGCGCGGTGGGCAAGCACCTGTTTGTCGAGTTCGACGACGAACGGGTCGTCCACATCCACCTCGGCCTGATCGGCAGGATGACCGTCGAGCCCCCACACCCCGTGGTCGGCCAGGTGCGACTGCGGATCGCCACCGAGGCGTACGTGGCCGATCTGCGCGGCCCGCAGGGCTGTCGGCTGACCGGTCCCGCCGCCGAGGAGGCGATGATCGCCCGGCTGGGGCCCGACCCGCTGGACCCGCAGGCCGACCCGGAGCGGGCGTACGACCGGCTGCACCGGTCCCACCGGCCGCTGGCCGCCGTCCTGCTGGACCAGTCGGTGCTCGCCGGGGTCGGTAACGTCTACCGCGCCGAGGTGCTGTTCCGGCAGGGGCTCGATCCGCTGCTGCCCGCCGACGACCTGACACCGGCGCAGTGGTCCCGGCTCTGGGCCGACCTGGTCGGGCTGATGGCCGAGGGCTGCCGGGCCGGCCGGATCGACACCGTACGTCCCGAGCACACGCCCGAGGCGATGGGGCGCCCGCCGCGGGTCGACGATCACGGCGGTGAGGTGTACGTCTACCGCCGCGCCGGCCGACCGTGCCTGGTGTGCGGCACCCCGGTGCGCCGCCGCGAGCTGGCCGGCCGCAACCTCTACTGGTGCCCGACCTGCCAGCCGGAGCGCTGAGATGGCCGGCCACGCGCTGCGCTGGGGCGAGGCGATGCTCGGCTTTGACGAGGACGGGGCGTTGGTCTCCCTCGTCCACGACCGGTGGGGGCCCTACCTGGCCGGGCTCGACGTCCGGCTCGCCGGGGCCGACACGACCGCGCCGCTGGTGGTGCTGGAGGACGACGAGGTCGAGGTGCACCTCGGGGGCCCGGTCCAGCTCGACATCCGGCACAGCGTCCTCGCCGGGTGGGACCAGCGGATCGTGGCGGCCAACGTGTCCGGAGCGGCGCAGGCGGCGACGGTGACGCTGCGGCCCGTCCCGGCCCGCGACTGCGAGGCATGGACCTGGAGCGCCGGCGCCGAGGCGGCCTGGATCGTCGCCCCGCGCGGTGACGGACCGCTGCTGGTCGTCCGGCAGCGGCTGGGCCTCACGTTGGCCACCCGGTCCTTCGAGCTCGGCCCGTCGTCGCACTGGGCGGCGGGGGAGCGGCGGCTGTGGCACTGGCAGGCGACCTGGGTGGCCGATTTCCGGGCCGCGGCGGCGATGCTGCCGGGCTGGTGGCCGGAGCCGGTCGACCTCCCCGACACCGTCCCGCTGGTGATCGCCGACCTCGACCAGGCGGTGGACGACGACGGCTCGCTCGACGTCGGGTTCGTCGGTGACACCGTGGAGATCCTGCCGGCCGATGATCGGCATCGGGTGACCGTACGGCTCAACTCGGCCCGCGGCACCACTCTGGTCGAGGCGCGCTGGGCGCCGCCGCTGGACCGGGTCCTGCAGATCTGGTCGCAGCGGCTCCTCGACCGGGCCCGGACCCCCGGCCGGGGCCGCCACGACCTGCTCGGGTCGCCGACGGCTGCGGCAGTGGTCCTGGCCGCGCTCACCGGCCCCGGGCTGGCCGACCCGATGCACGCCGTCGAGGTGGTGGAGGCCTCGATCGTGGGGCCGCTGCGGGACCGGGACGAGCCGGAGGCCGTGCTGGTGCACCTCGGGCTGCACGCCGCGACCGGCGACACCGGCTGGCTCGAGCAGGCCGCGACGCTGGTGGCCGGCCTGACCCCCCGGCCGCTCGCGGCGGTCGCCACGATGAACCTGCTCACCACGCTGGCCGCGACGCAGGCCGACGCCACCGAGGCGATCGACGTCTTCGCCCGGACAGCGGCCCGGTGCGCGACCGGGTTCGACGTCGAGGGCCAGCCGGTGGCGTGGGACGTCCGGGCCGAGTACGCGATGGCGACCGGCGCCGGCCGGTGGGACCTGCGGCTGCGTGAGGTGGCCCGCCGGCTGGGCCGGCGCCTCGGCGGCGGGCTGCCGGGACAGCCGCCCGGCGGGGGCGATCCGCGGATGATCGCCCGGGAGGTCCTGATGCTGCGGATGCTCGACGAGCGGGCCTCGACCGAGCTGGAGAACGAATGGGTGGTCGGCCCCGCCGAGGTCGCCGAGCGGACCACCCGCCGGCTGCTCGCCGACCTGACCGACGCCGAGGACCGGTTCCCCGCGGGTGTGGTGGCGGACCTGCTGCCGCCCGACCCGGACACCTTCGGCGCCCAGGTGCTGCTTCCGCTGGTCCTCGCCCAGTCCTGGTGAGGCGTACGCCCGGGCCCCGCACAACGGAGACGCAGGCCGCGGGCACGGAGCCGCAGGCCCGTGCGCCACGGGGACGCAGGCCGCGGGCAGCGGCAGCGCGCACGAGCAACGGGAGCGAGCAACGGGATCGTGACACGGGTCCACTAGCATGTCCCGAGCCGGGAGACCTGTCGGGCCTCGGCCCGATCCGATGGGAAGGGACAGCCGATGAAGAAGATGGCACGTGTGATGGCGGCGGCGGCCGCGCTGGTGGTGACCGGCGCGCTGGCGGCGTGTGGTGGTCCGAGCACGCCGAAGGCCGGTGGCAGTGCCTCCGCGGCGGCTCCGATGACCGTCAACACCGCGGCCCCGCTGTACTCGAAGCTGCCCCAGGCGATCAAGGACAAGGGGAACATCCAGGTCGGCGCCTCGATCGAGTACGCGCCGATGGAGTACTACGACACCGACGGCAAGACCGTCCTCGGCTTCGACAAGCAGTTCACTGACCTGCTGGCGCAGAAGCTCGGCGTGCCCTTCGTCTGGAACGGCACCACCTTCGACGGCCTGATCACCCAGCTCAACTCCAACCGGCTCGACACCATCGTCTCCGCGATGACCGACAATCCTGAGCGCCAGAAGCAGGTCGACTTCGTCGACTACTACAAGGCGGGCGAGGTCATGCTGGTCCAGAAGGGCAACCCGAAGGGCATCCGGACCGTCGACGACCTGTGCGGCAAGACCGTGGCCGTCCAGCGCGGCACCACCCAGTGGGACTACCTGCAGGGCACCCTCGAGCCGAAGTGCAAGACCGAGGGCAAGCCGCTCAATCTGCTGGCCTTCGACACCGAGTCCGAGGCGATGCTGCAGATCAAGCAGGGCCGGGCCGACTCCGGCATGCAGGACTACCCGGTCGCCGCCTACAACGTGAAGCAGTCCAACGGGGCGTACGAGACGGTCGGTGACCAGGTGATCGCCAACCCGCTGGGCATCGCGGTGCGCAAGTCCGACACCCAGCTGCGCGACGTGCTGCAGCAGGCGGTGCAGTCGACCATGGACGACGGCTCCTACCAGAAGCTGATCGCCGCCTACGACACTCCGCAGGGGGCGCTCGACAAGGCCACCATCAACGCCGGCCAGTGATCCGATGACCGGCTCCACCGCCTCGGGTGACCGCCCTGACCGCCCTGACCGTACGGTCAGCCCGGCGAACCGTGACCGTGCTGTCGCGTCGGGGAACGGGGACGGTACTGTCACCCCTGTGAACACTCAGGGCACCGATTCCCCGGCCGGCGGGGACATCGTCGCGGTCCCGGTCCGCCATCCGTGGCGGTGGGTCGGTGCCGGCGTCGTGCTGGTCCTGCTCGTCGGTCTCATCTGGGCCTTCTCCCAGGCCAGCATCGACTGGTCGGTCCCGCCGAAGTACTTCTTCCAGAGCCAGGTGCTCAAGGGGATGGGCAACACGCTGCTGATCAGCGTGCTCGCCCAGGTCGTCGGTGTCGCGCTCGGCATCCTCGTCGCGGTGATGCGCCAGTCGGACAACTGGGTCACCCGCGGCGTCGCCGAGTTCTACATCTGGCTGTTCCGCGGCACCCCGGTGCTGGTCCAGCTGATGATCTGGTACAACCTGTCGCTGGTCTTCCCGACCGTCCCCGGCACGGGGATCCCGATGAACTCCGTGATGACCCCGTTCACCGCGGCGCTGCTCGGTCTGGGGATCAACGAGGGCGCGTACATGGCCGAGATCGTCCGCTCGGGCATCCAGTCGGTGGACAAGGGCCAGGTCGAGGCCGCCAGCGCGCTGGGCATGTCACGTACGCACACGATGCGGCGCATCGTGCTGCCCCAGGCCATGCGGGTGATCATCCCGCCGACCGGCAACGAGTTCATCAACATGCTGAAGACCTCGTCGCTGGCCTACTCGATCCAGTACCTCGAACTGCTCCAGGCGGCGGTCCGGATCTACTCGAACACCCTGCAGGTGATCGAGATGCTGATCACCGTCTCGGCCTGGTACCTGATCCTCACCACGGTCTTCTCGATCGCCCAGTACTACCTGGAGCGGTACTTCAATCGTTCCGACCAGGAATCCGGCCAGGACGGCGGGCCGCTCGGCGCCGTGAAGCGCAATCTCAAGTTCGGCAGGCAGGAATGAGCGCACAGCACGCAGCCGGCGACACCGTCGCGGCCCGGGACGTCATCGTCGAGGCGCGCGGGGTGAAGAAGCGCTTCGGCTCCCTGGAGGTGCTCAAGGGCATCGACATGGAGGTGACCCGCGGCGAGGTGGCCGTGCTGATCGGTCCGTCGGGATCGGGGAAGTCCACCTTCCTGCGGTGCATCAACCACCTGGAACGGATCAACGGCGGCAGCCTGCGGGTCCGCGGCAACCTGGTCGGCTACCGGGAGCGTGACGGCAAGCTGCACGAGCTGCGGGACAAGGAGATCGCCGAGCAGCGCCGGGGGATCGGCATGGTCTTCCAGCGTTTCAACCTCTTCCCGCACATGACGGTGATGGAGAACATCTGCGAGGCTCCCATCCACGTGGCCGGCGTCCCGGCCGCGACCGCCCGGGCGACCGCGGTGGAGCTGCTGGAGCGGGTGGGCCTGCCCGACAAGGCGCATGCCTACCCCGGCAAGCTCTCCGGCGGCCAGCAGCAGCGGGTCGCCATCGCCCGGGCGCTGGCGATGAAGCCCGAGCTGATGCTGTTCGACGAACCGACGTCCGCGCTGGACCCGGAACTGGTCGGTGACGTGCTCGGGGTGATGAAGCAGCTCGCCGAGGACGGCATGACGATGGTCGTCGTCACCCATGAGATGGGCTTCGCCCGGGAGGTCGGCGACTATCTGGCGTTCATGGACGGCGGGGTCATCGTCGAGGAGGGGGTGCCGGCCGAGGTGCTGGGCAACCCCCGGGAGGCCCGTACGCAGGCCTTCCTGTCCAAGGTGCTCTGATCTGTCCACAGTGCTCTGATCTGTCCACGGTGCTCCGACGGTCCGCTCCGGGCGCCGGCGCAGAGGGTGTCAGCGGTCATCCCGGTGACACACCGGTGATGCGGCAGCGGTAGTGTTCGGCCGGTGCCGGGCCCGGTGGGTCCGGTGAGGAAAGGACCTGATCGATGCAGAAGTTGACCCGTGTACTCGCCCCGCTGACGGCGGTCGTTCTCGCCGGTGGCCTGGCCGCCTGCGGTGGTGGCGGCGCCGCCGGCGCGCCCGCCGCGGGCGGTGCCTCGGCGAGCGGTGGGGTGAACACGTCGGCCCCGCTGTACGCGCAGCTGCCCCAGGCGGTGAAGGACAAGGGCTCGATCCAGGTCGGGACGGACGCTGCGTACGCCCCGATGGAGTACTTCGACACCGACGGCAAGACGATCATCGGCTTCGACAAGGACCTCGGGACGCTGCTCGGCGCCAAGCTCGGCGTCCCGGTGGTCTACAACAACTCCACCTTCGACGGGCTGATCACCCAGGTCAACTCGAAGCGGTTCGACGCCGCCATCACGGCGATGAGCGACACCCCCGAACGCCAGAAGGAGGTGGACTTCGTCGACTACTATCTGTCCGGCACGGTGATGATCGTCAAGGCCGGCAACCCGCACGGCCTGAAGTCCGTCGACGACCTCTGCGGGCAGACCATCGCCCTGCAGCGCGGCACGGTGCAGGACGACTACGTCACCAACGACCTCGACCCCACCTGCCAGAAGGCGGGCAAGGGCAAGGTCAACGTGCTGGCCTTCGACCACGAGTCGGAGGCGATGCTGCAGATCCAGCAGGACCGCGCCGTCGCCGGTCTGCAGGACTACCCGGTCGCCGTCTACAGCGCCAAGCAGTCGGCCGGCAAGTACGAGACCGTCGGTGACCAGGTGACCGCCGCGCCACTCGGCATCGCCGTGTCCAAGCAGGACACCGCGCTGCGCGATGCGCTCAGGGCGGCCCTGCAGTCGGTCATCGAGGACGGCTCGTACGCCAAGCTCCTTGACACGTACGGCACGCCGCAGTCCGCGGTGAAGGAAGCCAGCATCAACGGCGGGCACTGACCCACTCGATGATCCGGAAGGACCGTCCATGAAGATCCCCAGCCACGTCCTCACCCCGGTCGTCGCCCTGGTCACGATCGCGTCCCTGACGGCCTGCAGCGGTGGCGGCCGGTCGGCCCCGTCCTCGGCGGCCTCCCCGGCGGGGGTCAACACCTCGGCGGCGCTGTACGCCGCGCTGCCGCAGTCGGTCAAGGACAAGGGGTCGATCCAGGTCGGCAGCGACATCGCCTATGCGCCGATGGAGTACTACGACACCGACGGCAAGACGGTGATCGGGTTCGACAAGGAGTTCGGGGACCTGCTGGGGACCGAACTGGGCGTTCCGGTGGTCTTCAACAACTCCACCTTCGACGGGCTGATCACCCAGCTCGAGTCCCACCGCTTCGACGCGGCCATCTCCTCGATGAGCGACACCAAGGAGCGCCAGAAGCAGGTCGACTTCGTGGACTACTACCTCTCCGGCTCGATCATGTACGTCAGAACGGGCAACCCCCAGGGCCTGACGTCCGTCGACGACCTGTGCGGCCGGACGATCTCCCTGCAGCGCGGCACCACCCAGGAGGACTACGTCACCTCCCGGCTGTCGCCGGACTGTGAGAAGGCGGGCAAGGGCAAGGTCACCGTGATGGCCTTCGACCGCGAGTCGGAGGCGATGCTCCAGGTCGAGCAGGGCCGCGCGGTCGCAGGCATCCAGGAGTACCCGGTCGCGGTCTACAACACCCTGCAGTCGAAGGGGAAGTTCGAGATCGTCGGCCAGCAGGTGATCGCCGGCCCGCTCGGCGTGGCCGTCGCCAAGAACAACACCCAGCTGCGCGACGCCCTGCAGAAGGCGCTGCAGGCCGCGATCGACGACGGTTCCTACCAGAAGCTGATTGACAAGTACCACACTCCGCAGAGCGCGGTGAAGCAGGCGACGGTCAACGCCGGCTGATCGCCGCCGACGCGGGCCGGTGGTCTCCGGGACGACTGATCGCTTCTGTCACGGCTGATCGTCCGACACGACAGATCGTCCGACAGGACCGATCGTCCGACACGACCGATCGTCCGACAGGACCGATCGTCCGACACGACGGATCCCCGGGCCGGCCACCTGGCCGACCCGGGGATCCGTCGCTGTCCGGGGGCGCGCGGCCTCAGCGGCGGGTGTCGTCGTCGATCCAGTCGAACGTACGGGTCACCGCCTTCTGCCAGCAGCGGTAGAGCCGCTCACGCTCGGCCGGGTCCATCGTCGGCACCCAGCACTGCCCCTGCTGCCAGTTGGCGACCACATCGTCCTCGCCCGCCCAGTAGCCCACGGCGATGCCGGCGGCGTACGCGGCCCCCAGCGCGGTGGTCTCGGCCACCCGCGGCCGGACGACCGGCGCGCCCAGGATGTCGGCCTGGAACTGCATCAGGGTGGCGTTGGCGACCATGCCGCCGTCGACCTTCAGCGAGGTCAGCTCCACTCCGGAGTCGGCGAACATCGCCTGCACCACGTCGCGGGTCTGGTAGGCGGTCGACTCGAGGACGGCCCGGGCGATGTGGTTGCGGTTGACGTAGCGGGTGAGGCCCACCAGGGCGCCGCGGGCCTCGGGGCGCCAGTACGGGGCGAACAGCCCGGAGAAGGCCGGCACGATGTAGGCCCCACCGTTGTCCTCGACCTCCAGGGCCAGCTTCTCCACCTCGGCGGAGCTGTCGAACATCCGCAGGTTGTCCCGCAGCCACTGGACCAGTGAGCCGGCCACCGCGATCGAGCCCTCGAGGGCGTAGTGGGTCGGGCGGTCGCCGATCTTGTAGCCGACCGTGGTGAGCAGGCCGTTGTCGCTGAAGACCGGCTCGGTGCCGGTGTTCATCAGCATGAAGCAACCGGTGCCGTAGGTGTTCTTGGCGCTGCCCTTCTCGAAGCAGGCCTGCCCGAAGGTGGCCGCCTGCTGGTCGCCGAGGATGCCGGCGATGGGCGTGTCGATCAGCAGCCCGGTCGGTCGGCCCTCGCCGTAGATCTCCGAGGACGAGCGGATCTGCGGCAGCATCGACATCGGGATGCCCAGGTCGGCGCAGATCTGCGGGTCCCACTGGAGGCTGCGCAGATCCATCAGGAGCGTACGGGAGGCGTTCGTCACGTCGGTCAGGTGCACGCCGCCCTCGGTGCCGCCGGTGAGGTTCCACAGCACCCAGGTGTCCATGGTGCCCATCAGCAGGTCGCCCGCCTCGGCCCGCTCCCGGGCGCCGGCGACGTTCTCCAGGATCCAGGTGACCTTCGGCCCGGCGAAGTAGCTCGACAGCGGCAGGCCGGTGCGGGAGCGGTAGCGCTCGACGCCGCCGTCGGTGGCCAGGCGGTCACAGATCGCCTGGGTGCGGGTGTCCTGCCAGACGATCGCGTGGTACACGGGCTCGCCGGTGTGGCGGTCCCACACGACGGTGGTCTCACGCTGGTTGGTGATGCCGACCGCGGCGATCTGGTGCCGGTTGACCTGGGCCTTGGCCAGGGCCTGGCCGATCGCCTCGTTCACGTTGGCCCAGATCTCGAGGGCGTCGTGCTCGACCCAGCCGGGCTGGGGGAAGATCTGCTCGTGCTCCAGCTGGCCGACGGAGATGATGTCCCCGGCATGGTCGAAGATGATCGCGCGGGAACTCGTGGTCCCCTGGTCGATGGCCATCACGTACTGGGCGTCGTTGCTCATGTCTGTGTGCTTTCCGGTGGTGGAGACGGATCGGTGGGGCGGCCGTGCCGTGGTGCAGGGAGAGGTGGCAGGCGCCGTGCTGCGGGTGGTGGTGAAGGTGGCTGTCGCGGGTGGTGGTGAATCGCGAGTGGTGGTGAATCGCGAGTGGTGGTGAAGGCAGGTGTGGCGGCGCCGTGGAGGCTCTGCGTCAGAGGGTGGGGACCAGCGGCATGGTCAGCGCGGCGGCGATGCCACCCGCCAAGGGTGCCAGGACCGGGATCCAGGCGTACGACCAGTCGCTGGAACCCTTGCCGGGGATCGGCAGGATCGCATGTGCGATCCGCGGGCCGAGGTCCCGGGCCGGGTTGATCGCGTAGCCGGTGGGCCCGCCCAGCGACATGCCGATCACCGTCACCACCGAGGCGACCGCCAGCGGCCCGAGCTCTGCCGGGGTCTTGTTCGAGACCAGCACCCAGCCGACCAGGACGAAGGTGCCGATGAACTCGGAGACGAAGTTCCAGCCGTAGCGGCGGATCGCCGGGCCGGTGGCGAAGACCCCGAGCTTCTCCTCCGCCGGGGCCTCCTGGCGGAAATGTTCGTGGTAGACGAGCCAGCAGGCGACGGCGCCGACGATCGCGCCGCTCATCTGGGCGACGATGTAGGTGGCGATGGCGGCCGCCGTCGGGGCGACCCCGGGCGCGAGGTCGCGCCCGGCGATGGCCAGGGCGACGGTGACCGCGGGGTTGAGGTGCCCGCCGCTGGCGAACGCCGCGTACACGCCGACGAAGACGGCGAGGCCCCAGCCGAAGGTGACCAGGACCCAGCCTCCGCCGCGTCCCTTCGAGTGGGGCAGCAGGTTGGAGGCGACCACACCGCAGCCCAGCAGGGTGAGGGCGGCGGTGCCGACGAATTCGGACAGGCAGATTGCAGAGAGCGACATTGCTTCTCCTGGTAAAGGACGGAGGACGTCCGGGCATCGTGTGCCCGGGCGGGCGTCCGGGGGGGGGGGGATTGTGCCCCGGGGGGAGGGGGTGCTCGCAGGCCGGAACGGGTCGGGTCCGTGCCCGGGAGATCCTGCCCGGACGGGGTCCGCCCGGGCAGGGGGAGCACGGGGTGACCGGTCAGGCGACGCCCAGCGGCAGGACGGGGCACAGGTCCTCGGCCGCCAGGCGGGCGGCGACGGCGTCGGCGTCGGTGGCCCGGCGTTCGGCCTCGAGCTCGGCGCGGGCCTGGGCCTCGTACGAGGCGATCTCGTGGGCGCGGGTGGCGTCGTCCCAGCCGAGCAGCCCGGCGGCGACGGCGGCGATGCCCGGCAGGGCGCTGATGCCGCGGTCCGGGGTCTCCATCGCGAGGCGGACCCGGTGATTGACGATGTCCTCCAGGTGCAGGGCGCCCTCGTGGGTGACGGCGAAGGCCACCTCGGCCGCGAGGTAGGCCGGCGCCTCGGCGAGCGGCTCGGCCAGCGACGGATCCTGATCGATCATCGCGAGCAGGGTGGGCAGCTCGGCGCCGTAGCGCCCGAGCAGGTGCTCGAGGCGGTCGGCGGTCCAGCCGCGTTCCCGGGCGATCCGGTCGGCCTGCGCCTGGATGTCCGCGAGGCCCTCGGCGCCGACCAGCGGGGTGGTGGTGCTCCGCGACGGCATCGCCCTGGCCCGGTCCTTGCCGAGGACGAAGTCGACGGCGTCCTCCGCCATCACCCGGTAGGTGGTGAGTTTGCCGCCGGCGATGGACACCAGGCCGGGGGCGATCTGGGTGACGGTGTGTTCGCGGGAGATCTTCGTCGACTGGGACTCGTCCATCGTGCCCGGCTGCAGCAGCGGCCGCAGGCCGGCATAGCTGCCGATGATGTCGTCGCGGGTCAGCGGGTCGGCCAGCACCGAGTTGGCGTGCTCGAGGATGTAGTCGATGTCGGCGCTGGTCGCGACCGGGTGGGCGAGGTCCTCGTGCCAGGCGGTGTCGGTGGTGCCGATCACCCAGTAGCGCTGCCACGGGATGATGAACAGCACGGACTTCTCGGTGCGCAGGAAGATGCCGGTGGTGGCGTCGATCCGCTCCCGCGGGACGAGGATGTGGATGCCCTTCGAGGCGAGGACCTTGAGCCCGCCCTTGCCACCGAGGCGCTGGGTCTGCTGGGTCCACACCCCGGTCGCGTTGATGACGTGGCGGGTCCGCACCCGATGGGTGGTGCCGGTCTCCAGGTCGGTGAGGACCGCGCCGACGACGCGTCCGTGGGAGTCCTTCAGCAGCTCGGTGAGCTCGGTGCGGGAGGCGGCCAGGGCGCCGAGGCCGGCGGCGGTGCGCACCAGGTCGATGACCAGCCGGGAGTCGTCCACCCGGGCGTCGTAGAACCGGATCGCCCCGCACAGGGCGTCCTCGCGGATGCCGGGGAAGAGCTTCTTGGCACCCTTGCGAGAGTAGTGCTTCTGCAGCGGGACGGTCTTGCCGTGGGCGCCGATGACGGCCAGTGCGTCGTACATGCCGACGCCGATGGCGCTGTAGGCCCGCTCGATCACCGGCGTACGCAGCGGCCAGAGGAAGGGCTGGGCCTTGACCAGGTGCGGGGCCGTGGTGGTCAGCAGCAGGCCGCGTTCCTTGAGGGCCTCGGCGACCAGCTTGAAGTCCAGCTGGTAGAGGTAGCGCAGCCCGCCGTGGACGAGCTTGCTGGAGCGGCTCGAGGTGCCCTGGCTCCAGTCGCGGGCCTCGACGATTCCGGTGCGCAGGCCCCGGGTCGCGGCATCGAGGGCGATCCCGGCGCCGGTGACACCTCCACCGACCACGAGGATGTCGAGCTCCTCGTCCGCCATCGCCTCGAGGGCCGCCTGACGCGTCTCGCGGGTCAACCGGGTACTGGCCATTGTCTGCTCCTTGGACATCCACGCTGATGCGGCGGACCCGTGTCGGTGACGGGGGTCCCTGGTCCGCCCTGGACCGCGGTCGTCCGGCCCGATCGGGTGTCACGATCGGGTGTCACCCCGGGCTTGGTGCCGCGTTGTGACCATCGTTCGCCCACGTGGACAGACGTGCAAGGCCAATGAAAGGATGTGCACGAGGAGGTGTCTCGGTGGGAGATCGGGTCAGTGAGATGTACCGGGCGGCCGAGCTCTACTACGAGCAGGGCGCCACGATGGACGGCGTCGCACGGCAGTTACGGACGTCGCGCTCGACGGTGTCACGGCTGTTGAAGGACGCCCGGGAATCGGGGGTCGTCCGGATCAGCCTGGTCCGCCCCGAGCAGCGCACCGAGACGGGTGAGGTGCTGGCCGGGCTGTTCGGGATCGAGGTGCACGTCATCCCCGTGCCGGATCTGGTCGGGGACGTGGAACGCCTCCGGCTGGTCGCCCGGGCCGCAGCGCAGCGGCTGGGCGCTTACGCCGCGCAGGCCGTGGACCCGATGATCGGGATCGCCTGGGGGACCACCCTGGAGCAGGTCGTCCACCAGCTGGAGCCGGTGCCGCAGTCGCGTGCCACCATCGTCCAGATCAACGGGGCGGCCAACCCGTCGACCTCCGGCATCCCGTACGCCGGGATGATCCTCACCGATGCGGGCCGCGCCCTGGGTGAGCGGGTCGTCCAGTTCCCCGTGCCGGCGTTCTTCGACGAGGCCGAGACCCGCCGGGTGCTGTGGCGGGAGCGGTTCGTCCGCCGGATGCTCGACCTGCGCCGCCGGATGGATCTGGCGGTCTTCAGTGTGGGCTCGCTGTCGGGGCAGGTCGCCTCGCACGTCTATGCCGGCGGCTACCTGTCCGGCGATGAGATCGCCGACCTCGAGGCGGACGGGGTGGTGGGCGACGTGTGCACGGTGATGCTGCGTCAGGACGGCTCGTGGGCCGACATCGCCATCAACGCACGCGCCTCCGGGATGACCCCCGACGAGCTCACTGCAGTGCCGCATCGGCTGTGCGTGGTCGGCTCACCGGGCAAGGCGCGGGCCCTCGCCGGCGCGCTGCGGGCCGGCGTGGTGACCCGGCTGGTGGTCGACGACGCCACGGCCCGGAAGACCGTGGCGGTGCTCCGGGCCGGGTGAGGCAGTGCTCCGGGCCGGGTGAGGCAGTGCTTCGGGTCGAGTGACGGCAGTGCTGCGGGCCGGGGATGGCGATGCTGCAGGCCGGTGCCCCGTGGGCGATCGGTGCGGCCGGGGCCGACGGCGGGCGGCCCCGGCCGGGGCCCGGCGGTCAGGCCGCGGGGGCCTGCACGATGAGGAAGTCGGCGCCCTGGTCGTCGGTGACCGCGGCGAAGCGTCCGTACGGGGAGTCTTGGGCGGCCTCGACGATGGTGCCGCCGGACCGGACGATCTGCTCGGCGGTGGCGTCCACGTCGACGGCACCGATGTAGGTGCGCCAGAACCCGGGATGGCCCTCGCCGAGGAAGGTGGCCTCCATGATCCCGGCGACCGAATCCTGCGGCGGGAGCTGGTTGGTGGCATAGCGGAACTCGTCGGCGTCGCTCAATGTGACGATGTTCCAGCCGAAGACGTCACGGTAGAACTCGAGGCTCCGGGCGTACGCGGGGGTGAAGATCTCGAACCAGCACGGTGCGCCGGCGACCGCCATCTTCTCGATGCCGTGGAAGTCGGCGGCCTGCCAGAAGCCCGTCGCGCACCCGCCGGGGTCGGTGATCAGGCCCATCGTGCCGGAGTCACCGACCTGCATCGGCGGGACGATCACCGTGCCGCCGTCGGCGGTGGCCCTGTCACAGGTGGCCTGGGCGTCCGGGGTGTCGAGATAGACGACCCACGCGTCCGGGCCGGCCGGCATGTCCGGCGTCCGGCCCATCATGCCGCCGATGACGGCGTCGCCGCTCCTGACCATGGTGTAGTGGCCGAACTCGGGGCCCTGGTCCTGGAAGGTCCAGCCGAAGACGTTCCCGTAGAACGTCCGGGCCTTCTCGATGTCGGTGGTGGTGAGGTCGACCCAGGTCGGGCGACCCTGCGGAATCGTGTTCTCGCTCATGGCGCCATCCTTGCAGTGACCTACGACACCTGACCAGACCCGTCGGGTCACCCTCCGCTCAGGTTCCGGGCCCTCGCGACGACGGTCGTCGCTGCCGCTCGGTCCTGCCGGCCCGTCGGTCCCATCGGCCCGTCGGTCCCGGCTACCCGGCGGTCCTGTCCTGCTGCTCGGCGGTCCTGGTGCCCGGCGGCCGGTCAGGCCCGATCCTTGTGACGCCGGGTGGTGCGCGGCTCGACGACCACCACCTCGCCGTACCGGGCCACCGCGGAGGTCCAGCCCAGCTCGTCGGCGATCCGTTCGTGCAGGGCCGCGGCGGCGTCCGGCTCGCCGTGCACGATGAAGGTCGTCTCCGGTGCCGGGTCGAGCTCGCCGAGCCAGTCCATCAGGTCGCTGCTGTCGGCATGGACGGAGAACTCCGCGTCCCGCACGATGGTGGCCCGGACCGGGATGTAGCGGCCGTGGAGCTTCAGCTCCCGGGCGCCCTCCTCCAGGCTGCGGCCGCGGGTGCCGGTGGCCTGGTAGCCGGTGAGGATCACGGTGTTGCGCGGGTGGGGCAGCATCTCCTCCAGGTGGTGCAGCACCCGGCCGCCGGTGGCCATCCCGGAGGAGGAGATGATGATCGCCGGCCCCTCCAGGTCGTTCAGCTCGCGGGAGCTGTCGGCGTCGGGCGTCTCCGTGACGTTCGGCAGCCCGAGGAACTCCTCGACGTCGAGGTCGGGTCGCAGCTCGTCCCGGTGCGCCGGGGAGCGGTAGACCCGCAGCGCGTTGAGCGCCATCGGGCTGTTGACGTAGATCGGCACCATCGGGATCCGCCCGTCGCGCTGCATCTCGCCGATGGTCTTCAGCACCACCTCCGTACGATCCACGGCGAAGGCCGGGATCAGCACCTGCCCGCCGCGCGCGACGGTGCGCCGGATCGCCGCCGCGAAGTCCTCGTGCGCCCGCTCGGGCTCGGGGTGCTCACGGTCGCCGTAGGTGGACTCGACCACCACGAACGGCGCCCCCGGCGGGATGTCCCGGGGCCGCAGCACCGGATGGTCGTGGCGGCCGATGTCGCCGGAGAAGAGGATCGCCGTACGATCCGTCGACACCCGTACGCTCGCCGAGCCGAGGATGTGGCCGGCCCGGGTCCAGCGGCAGGTGACGCCGTTCCCCAGCTCGACGTCGGTGTCGTACGCCACCGCCCGGAAGTGGGTGAGCGTACGTTGCACGTCCTGCTCGGTGTAGAGCGGCAGCACCGGCTTGTGCTTGGAGTAGCCGTGCAGCGTCGCGTGCTCGGCGTCGCGCTCCTGGAGGTAGGCCGCGTCCCGCAGGACGATCTCGGCGAGTGCCGCCGTGCCCTCGGTCGCCCAGACGTCCCCGGCGAACCCGTCCTTGACCAGCCGCGGCAGGTAGCCGCAGTGGTCCATGTGGGCGTGGGTGAGCACCACGTCGTCGATGTCGGCCGGATCCACCGGGAAGGGGGCCCAGTTCATCGAGCGCCAGTGCTTCTCGCCCTGGTACATCCCCGCGTCGACGAGGACGCGCCGCCCGCCGATGGTGAGGAGGAACTTCGAGCCGGTCACGGTGCCGGCCGCGCCGAGGAAGGTGAGGGTCGCGGGAGCCATGGATCCACACTGGACCCTGCCGTGGCCGCCCGCCACCGACTCCGGAAGAACGGGCTGCGAAGACACTTGACTGACGGTCAGTCAGTTGTACGCTGATGCGCGTGGCGAGGGTTTCGATGGCACCGGAGGCACGACGCGAGGAGCTGCTCGACGTCGCCGTCCGGCTGTGCGCCACGGTGGGGTACGACGCGTTCTCGGTGGACACCCTGACCCGCGAGGCGTCGGTGGCGAAGGGCACGTTCTACTACTACTTCGGCTCGAAGCAGGACCTGCTGTTCGCCCTGGTGGAGCGCTTCGTCGACGCGCTGTTCACCGAGCTGGAACGGATCGCCGTCGGTCCGGAGGGCTCCGGCGCCGAGCGCTTCCGACTGTTGCTGCTCGGCGCCGCGTCCTGGAAGATCGGCCACGTGGACGACGCGTACGGCTTCGTCCCGCTGCTCTACAAGCCGGAGAACGCGGAGCTGCGCCACCATCTGTTCGACCAGTGGGGTGAGCGGTGCCGGGAGATCTTCCTGCCCTGCGTCGCCCGGGGGGCCGAGGACGGTTCGCTGGCCGTCGACGACCCGGAGGTCACCACCGATCTGGTCCTGTCGATCTGGATCGACGGGGCCGGCCGGATGTACGACCGGGCCCTCGCGGCGCCGACCGAGGACGCCTACGTCGACATCATCGTCCGCAACATCGCCGCCTTGTCGACCGCCGTCGAGCGGGTCCTCGGGGCGAGCGCCGGTTCGTTCACCGTGACGCTCGATCCCGCCTTCGTCCGGGCGAGCCGTGTCGCGTTCCTGGCGGCCCTGAACGGGTCGCCCGACCACCAGCCCAGGAGCTGAACCATGAAGAAGGGCCGCATCATCGCCGGTGTCGCCGCGGTGGCCGTCCTCGCCGCCCTGGGCGGCGGGTACGCGTACTCCCGCCAGGCCGCCAAGCCCTCGATCAGCACCGCCCGCGCCGTCGTCCAGGATCTGTCGGTGAGCATCTCGGCCCCGGGCACCGTCGACACGACCTTGCGCACCTCGGTCTTCTCCCCGATCGCCGGCACGCTGGACTCGGTCCGGGTGAGCGACGGGCAGACCGTCAAGGCGGGTGACGTCCTCGCCACTCTGGACGGGGCCGCCTCGAGGGCCGCCGTCGCCCAGGCGCAGGCGCAGGTCGCCCAGGCCGATGCCCAGTCCCGGGCCGCGACCGCCCAGCTCGCCACCGCCCGGGCCCAACGGGCGGCGGCCCGGGCGATGCCGACCGCCACCGACCAGCAGACGGCGGCCCGCGATGCGGCGGTCTCGGCCGCCGACGCCGCCGAGCAGTCCGCCCGGGCGGCCCAGTCCGCCGCTTCTGCCGCCCAGTCGGCCGCCGCCGTGGTCCGGACCAATGCGCAGAACAATGCCGGGCGGCTCACCATCACCGCCCCGACCGGCGGCGTCGTCTCGTTCCCGGTGCTGGCCCTGACGTCCCTGGACGGGTCGGGGACCAAGGCCGCGGCAGGTGCCGCGGTGACCACCGCCACCCCGGTCTTCACCATCGTCGACCTCTCCCGGGTCGATTTCGCGGCCCAGGTCGACGAGGCCGACATCGCCGGGGTCCGGGTCGGCCAGCAGTCGTCGGTCAGCCTGGACTCCTTCCCGGGCGATCCGTTCCCGGGGGCCGTCTCGGAGATCTCGGCCAGTTCGATGACCACCAAGACCGGCGGCACCGCCTTCATCGTCAAGGTGCCGCTCGCCCCCGGTGACCGCGCCGTCCGGCTGGGCATGAGCGGCAACGTGTCGATCGCGACGCAGACCGTCAACGGTGCCCTGGTCGTCCCGATCCAGGCGGTGCAGACCGACGGTGCCACGAAGTACGTCTACCGGGTCGCCGACGGCAAGGTGACCCGCACCACGGTGACCGTGGGGTCGGCCACCGACACCCTCACCCAGATCACCACGGGCCTCGCGGCCGGTGACCTCGTGGCCACCAGCCAGCTCGGCTCCCTCAAGGACGGGGCGTCGGTCAATGTGGCCGGCTAGGAGGTCCGCCAGGACCGCGGCGCCCGACCGGCCGACAGCTCCGGCCGAGGACATCTCCCGCGGAGCCGTGCCCGATGGGCCCTTGTCCGACGGGTCCGCGTCCGGTCAGTCGCAGGAGCGATCGACCGCCCGGGTGTCGACGGGGGATCGTACGATCGTGCGGACCGAGGGACTGACCAAGGTGTACGGCGTCGCCGACAGCGAGGTGCGGGCCCTCGACGGGGTGAGCATCGCGGTCGCGCCGGGGGAGTTCGTCGCGGTGATGGGCCCATCGGGGTGCGGCAAGTCCACCCTGCTCAACCTGCTCGGCGGGCTCGACTCACCCACCTCGGGACGGGTCGAGGTGGACGGGGCGGATCTCACCGCGCTGCCCGACGACCGGCTGACCGAGTTGCGCCGCCGCCGGATCGGCTTCGTCTTCCAGGCGTTCAACCTGATCCCGGTGCTGGACGCGGTGGAGAACGCAGGGCTGCCGCTGACCCTCGACGGGGCGTCGGACGCCGACGAGCGGGCCACCCGATGGCTGACCCGGGTCGGCCTGGTCGACCGGCTGCACAACCGCCCCGACCAGCTGTCCGGTGGCCAGCAGCAGCGCGTCGCCGTGGCCCGCGCGCTGTCGACCGACCCGGCTCTGGTGCTGGCCGACGAGCCCACCGGCAACCTCGACTCCCGGTCGGCGACCGAGATCGCCGAACTGCTGCAGCAGGTGGCCGCCGAGTGGCACCGGTCGGTGCTGATGGTGACGCACGATCCGCGGATCGCCTCGTACGCCCAGCGGCTGGTGCTGATGAAGGACGGCCGCGTCGTCGACGACCTGCCGCTCGACGGCTCGCGGGAGGGCCCGGTCCGGGCCATGGAGCGGGCAGGGCTGTTGTGAACGGGGCGGCGCGCGCGAGCCTGATGCTGGCCTGGCGCTACCTGCGCGGGCGCGGGCTGCGGTCCCTGCTGACCAGCTTGGCCGTCGCCCTCGGCGTGATGCTCGTGTTCGGGCTGAACGGCGTGCTGCCGACGATCATGGACACCTTCAACCGGTCGATCATGTCGGCGGCCGGCAAGATCGACATCTCGGTCAGCAGCACCCTGGCCCAGCCGTTCTCACCGGCGGTGCTGGACAGGGTCGCCCGGGTCGACGGCATCGGGGTGGCGACCGGAGAGGTCGAGCAGCAGGCACCGCTGCCGGTGCGCCCGGACGTGCCGGTCGCCGACCAGGTGTCCGCGGTGACGGTCGTCGGCGTCGACCCGGCCGTCACCGGGCGGGTCCGCGACTACCCGATCGTCACCGGCCGCGTGCTGACGACCAGCGACACCACCGCGGTGGTGCTGGCCGCCGACCTGGCCGGGCGGCTGGGGATGGGACCGGGGTCCCAACTGGCCCTGCCGTCCCAGGTCGGGACGACCCGGTTCACCGTGGTCGGGCTGACCTCGACCCCGACGGTCGGCGGCCAGGAACGTGTGTACGTGCCGTTGACGGCCGCCCAGCAGCTGTTCGGCCTCGGGGACAAGCTCACCGTCGTCCAGGCCTCGCTGACACCGGGGGCGGACCGGGGCCGGGTCGAGGACGCGGTCCGGACCGCGGTGGGCACCGACTACACGGTCGGTGGCCTGTCCACCAACGCGTCGCTGCTCGCCTCGCTGCAGACCAGCAAGCTCGCGTTCACCCTGTTCGGCGTTTTCGCCGTCGTCACGGCCGGCTTCATCATCCTGAACAGCTTCCGGACGATGGTCGCCGAGCGTCGCCGCGACATCGGCATGCTGCGGGCGATCGGGGCACGCCGACGGACCGTGACGGGGATGTTCCTCGCCGAGGCGCTGCTCCAGGGGGCGGTCGGCACGGTGCTGGGCATGGTGCTCGGGTACGGCATGGCCGCGGGTCTGTTCGCGGTGATGGGGCCGCTGTTCGAGAGCGTCGCCCACCTGACCATGGGGCCGTTGCGGTTCGAGTCCACCGCGTACGTCCAGACGATCGCGCTCGGGATGGGCGTCACCGTTGTGGCTGCGCTGATCCCGGCCCGCGCCGCCGGCCGGATCACCCCGATGGAGGCGCTGCGCCCGGTGACCGAGGAGTCCTACCGGGCCTCGGCGGGCATGCGCGCCTGGATCGGCTTGGCGGCGCTGGTCGCCTCGGTGTTCTGCCTGGTCACCCGGGTGGCCGGCCTGGTGGGGGTGGGGGCGGTGCTGTTCCTGATCGGCATCGCCCTGGTCACCCCGGCGGTGGTCAACCCGCTGGCGCACGCGTTCGGCTACCTGGTCGAGGTCGCGTTCAGCCGGGAGGGGGCGCTGGCCCGCTCGAACCTGCAGCGCAACCCCGGCCGCTCAGCGGTCACCGTCACCGCGGTGATGCTCGGCCTGGCGTCGATCGTGGCGATGGTGACGGTGATCCAGTCGATCTTCGCCGGCTTCCTGGGCTATATCGACAAGTCACTGAGCGCGGACTACATGGTCATCCCGCAGTCGATCGTGCTCAGCCAGGGCAATGTCGCGGCCGGCCCGGAGCTGGCCCAGGAGATCAGGCACACCCCCGGGATCGGGCCCGTGTCGTCGCTGCGGATCGCCCGCGGCAAGCTGAACGGGCGTGACGTCCAGGTGATCGGCATCGATCCGGCCGGCTACCTGAAGGTCGCCGCCCTGGACTGGAACGAGGGCTCCTCGGACGCCGCCGTCGGGCAGCTGGCCACCGGCCGGTGGCTGATCGGCAACGGCATCTTCTCCAGCCAGGCCGGTCTGGTCCCCGGCCAGGCGGTCACCCTGGACACCCCGAACGGCCAGCGGACCTACCACGTCGCGGGGATCGGCAACGACTACCTCAACGCGAAGGTCTCCACCATCTACGTCAGCCAGGACCTGCTGGCGCGTGACTTCAACGTCTCCTCCGACATGCTCATCATGGCCAACCGGCTGCCGAGCGCCGATCCGGTGGCGACGAAGGCGGCGCTGGACCGGGTCGTCCGCGACTACCCGGGATTCCGGCTGTACGAGGCCTCCCAGTGGCGGGCCGAGCAGGAGCGGACCTTCAGCACCACGCTCGGCATCTTCGACGCCCTGATCGCGGCCCTCGCGGTCCCGTCCCTGCTGGCCCTGCTGAACACCCTGGCGATGTCGGTGCTGGCCAGGACCCGGGAGATCGGCATGCTCCGGGCGGTCGGCGCCACCCGCCGGCAGGTGCGCCGGATGGTCGTCGCCGAGTCCCTGCTGCTGTCCGTGATCGGCACGGCGTTCGGCGTGGTGTCGGGGGTCTGGCTCGGGTACGCCCTGGTCCAGGCGATGAAGAACGTCGGCTGGCCGATGCCGTACACCTTCCCATACGGCGGCGTGCTGCTGACCATGGTCGTAGGGATCGTGTTCGGCGTCCTCGCGGCGCTGGTCCCGGCCCGCTCGGCGGCCCGGCTCGACGTCGTGGCGGCGCTGCACCACGAGTGAGGTGCGGCCACCGAGGGGACGGCCCGGTGGGCAACGCATCGGCCTACACATCGCCCTGTGTCAGCTTCGGAGCGTCGGGAACGAGCCGCCTACCTGCCGCTGATGATCGCCGTGCAGTGATGGCCGGCGGGACAACGATGGCCGGCGGGACAACGATGGCTGGCGGGACAACGATGACTGGCGGGACAACGATGACTGGCGGGGCACATGACGGGGGGCCGCGGCCCGCTCGGGGCCGGGTCGCGGGTGGCTGAAACCGTTGGGACACATATCTGGACCGTTGGGACACATATCTGGCATGCGGTGTCGGCCGGGCCGGCTATTCGAACCGTCAGGCTGTCTGTAATGTGGCTCTGACCAGGCCGGATACATTGGAGCGGATGACGGGAATCGAACCCGCGTAGCCAGTTTGGAAGACTGGGGCTCTACCATTGAGCTACATCCGCGAGCGCCCACTGGGGACGCAGTGCCCCACTATAGCGGAGATCGGGACAGCGACGCCCGTCCACACGTGATCACTCCGGTGGCATACGTGGCCGGACTTGATCACTCAGGAACCTGACTCGGCCGGACTTTGATCATTCAGGTGGCTGACTCGGCCGGGTCGCGGCTCCATCGTCTCGGCTCGCGGTCCGGCTCCATCGCCTCGGCTCGCGGCCCGTGCTTGCTGACGATTCTCGCGTTGTGCGACGCGCCCGAACCTGGCTGACGGAGCTCCGTCGGCCACGTTGCCGTACGTCAGCAAACGTGTCGTGGGTCGGCCAACCTGTCAAGCGTCCGCGCGTCGTCGGCAGCGCTCGGCTGGTCGGGCCCCGACGTAGGCCTGGCGGGCCGGGTTCCGACGTGCGCCTGGCGGGTCGGGTTCCGACGTAGGCCTGGCGGGCCGGGTCCCGACCTATGCCAGCGGATCAGGCCCCGACGTACGTCGCGAGATGCTGACCGGTGAGGGTGGAGCGGGCGGCGACCAGATCGGCCGGGGTGCCCTCGAACACGATCCGGCCGCCGTCGTGGCCTGCGCCGGGGCCGAGATCGATGATCCGGTCCGCGTGGGCCATCACGGCCTGGTGGTGCTCGATCACGATCACCGACTTGCCGGCGTCGACCAGCCGGTCGAGCAGGCCGAGGAGCTGCTCCACGTCGGCCAGGTGCAGGCCGGCGGTGGGCTCGTCAAGGATGTAGACACCGCCCTTCTCGCCCAGGTGGGTGGCGAGCTTGAGCCGCTGGCGTTCACCGCCGGACAGGGTCGTCAGCGGCTGGCCGATGGTGAGGTAGCCGAGACCGACATCGACGAGCCGCTTGAGGATGGTGTGGGCGGCGGGCGTACGTGCCTCGCCGGCGGCGAAGAACTCCGCGGCCCGGTCGACCGACATCGCCAGCACCTCGCTGATGTCCTTGTCGCCGAGGTGGTACTCCAGCACCGGTGCCTGGAAGCGTTTGCCCCCGCACTCCTCGCACGGGACCGCGACGCCGGCCATCATCGCCAGGTCGGTGTAGATGACCCCGGCGCCGTTGCAGACCGGGCAGCCACCCTCCGAATTGGGGCTGAAGAGCGAGGGCTTGACACCGTTGGCCTTCGCGAACGCCTTGCGGATCGGGTCGAGCAGGCCGGTGTAGGTCGCCGGGTTGCTGCGTCGCGAGCCCTTGATCGCGCCCTGGTCGACCACCACGACGCCGTCGCGGCCGGCCAGGGAGCCGTGGATCAGTGAGCTCTTGCCGGAGCCCGCCACGCCGGTCACCACGACGAGCACCCCGGTGGGCACATCGACGTCGACGTCGCGCAGGTTGTGCTCGCACGCCCCGCGGATCTCCAACGCGCCCGTGGGGGAGCGGAGGGTGTCCTTGAGCCGGGCCCGGTCGTCCAGGTGGTGACCGGTGAGGGTGTCGGCGGCCCGCAGCTGGTCCACCGTGCCCTCGAAACAGATGCTGCCGCCCGCGGAGCCGGCGCGGGGCCCGAGGTCGACCACGTGGTCGGCGATGGCGATCATCTCGGGCTTGTGCTCCACCACCAGCACGGTGTTGCCCTTGTCGCGCAGCTGCAGCAGGAGCTCGTTCATCCGCTGGATGTCGTGGGGGTGCAGGCCGATGGTGGGCTCGTCGAAGACGTACGTGACGTCGGTGAGGGATGAGCCGAGATGGCGGATCATCTTGACCCGTTGCGACTCGCCGCCCGACAGGGTGCCCGAGGGGCGGTCGAGACTGAGGTAGCCCAGCCCGATCCGGACGAACGAGTCGAGGGAGCCACGCAGGCCGGCCAGCAGCGGTGCCACGGAGGGCTCGTCGAGGTCGCGGACCCACTCGGCCAGGTCGCTGATCTGCATGGCGCAGAGGTCGGCGATGCTCTTCCCGGCGATCTTCGAGGAGCGGGCGAGCTCGCTGAGCCTGCTGCCGCCACATTCGGGGCAGGTCCGGAAGGTGACCGCCCGCTCGACGAAGGCCCGGATGTGCGGCTGCATCGCCTCGACGTCCTTGGACAGGAACGACTTCTGGATGCGCGGGATCAGGCCCTCGTAGGTGAGGTTGATGCCTTCGACCTTGACCTTCGTCGGTTCCTTGTGGACCAGATCGTGCAGCTGCTTCTTGGTGTACTTGTTGATCGGCTTGTCCGGGTCGAACAGGCCACTGCTGCGGAAGATCCGGCCCCACCAGCCGTCCATGCTGTAGCCGGGAACGGTCAGTGCGCCCTCGTTGAGCGACTTGGTCTCGTCGTACAGCGCCGACAGGTCGAAGTCGGTCACGTTGCCGGTGCCCTCGCACCGGGGGCACATGCCGCCGACGATGGAGAACTCGCGGCGCTCGGCCCGCTTGTTGCCGGTCTCCACCGTCATCGCCCCGGCGCCGTGGGCGGAGGCGACGTTGAAGGAGAACGCCTGCGACGACCCGATGTGGGGTCGGCCGAGGCGGCTGAACAGGATCCGCAGCATCGTGTTGGCATCGGTCACCGTCCCGACGGTGGAGCGGATGTTCGCCCCGAGCCGTTCCTGGTCGACGATGATCGCGGTGGTCAGCCCCTCGAGCAGGTCGACGTCGGGGCGGGCCAGCGTCGGCATGAACCCCTGGACGAACGCGCTGTACGTCTCGTTGATCAGGCGTTGCGACTCGGCCGCAATGGTGCTGAACACCAGCGAGCTCTTGCCCGACCCCGAGACCCCGGTGAACACCGTCAGCCGCCGTTTCGGGATGTCCAGGCTGATGTCGCGGAGGTTGTTCTCCCGGGCGCCGCGGACCCGGATCAGGTCGTGGCTGTCGGCCACGTGCTGCTCGGGTGCTGCCGCCTCGGTGCCGAGGTGCTCGCTCATCGGTGCCGCCTTCCAGCGCTGTCCATCCGTCGTGACGTCTGCCCATCATGTGGTGTCTGCCCGTCCGCCGTGCTGCGGGCCGGCCGTGCCCGCTGACCCCCTGGGCACTGACCACCTGCGGCAGTGTGACCTCGACCATGGTGTCCCTCTCGTTGCGGTCAGGCAACCCTTCCTGAGCGGGCGGGGGATCACCGGACCGTCGGCCGGGGGCCGCAGGACACCGTCATGCGGGGGCCGCAGGACACCGGCGGCCGGGGGCCGCAGGACCGCGGGGCCGTCAGTGGGACGGTCCCGCGGTGCGGTCGGAGGTCGGTGATATCAGCCCGGTGGCCGGTGGCGGAGGAAGACGTCGCCGAAGTGACCGGTCAGCCCGAACGTTCCTGTCAGAGCGTCGATGTCGTCTCCCGGTCGCCCTGCTCGGTGGTCGGGGCACTGGTCGGAACGGCATCCTGGTCCGCGACCTGGTCGGAGGCGTCCCCGTTGTGCTCGGCGATCAGCTGCGGGGGCAGTCCCCAGAACCAGGTGGCGACGAAACCCGCGACGTAGCCGACCAGCAGGCCGGTGACGTACGCGATGATCGCGTAGCCCTGGCCCTGATGGCTCTGCAGCAGCGGCAGCAGGGCCAGACCGGACGGCCCGATCGCCGTCGCGCCGAACGGTGCCACGAACTGGTTGAAGGCGCCGACCACGGCACCGCCGAAGGCGCCGCCGACGCACGCGGTGATGAACGGGCGGCCGAGCGGAAGGGAGACGCCGTAGATCAACGGCTCGCCGACGCCCAGCAGGCCGACCGGCAGTGCTCCCTTGATCGTGGTGCGCAGCGACGTGTTCCGCTTGAGCTTCAGATAGACCGCCAGTGCCGCGCCGACCTGACCCGCCCCGGCCATCGACAGGATGGTGAGCAGGGGAGTGAACCCGAGCTGCTGGATCAGGGTGGCGTGGATCGGCACGAGCGCCTGGTGCAGTCCGAGCATCACCAGAGGTAGGAAGGTGCCACCGAGCAGGAAGCCGGCCACCACTCCGGAGTGCGCCAACAGCCAGACTGCGCCGTTGCCGATCGCGGTGGCGATCTCGCCGGCCACGAACATGAACAGGTAGATCGTGGCGAGACCGGAGACGAGCAGGGCGACCGTCGGAGTGACGAGGATGTCGATCGCGTCAGGGATGCGGCCACGGAGCAACCGCTCGATCCACGCGCACAGACCCGCCGCGAAGATCGCACCGATGACGCCGCCCTGTCCGGGGCTCAGGTGCACCTCACCGACCAGTGGCAGTGAGTAGTGGATGCTGGCGACCGCGGGCAGCACGATGATCGCGGCGACCGCGCCCCCCAGGGCCGGCGTCCCGCCGAACTCCCTGGCGGCGTTGATGCCGGCGAAGACGGCCAGGTAGGAGAAGAACGCCGAGCCCACGACGGTCAGGACGGGGACGAGCGTGCCCAGCCATCCCGGCGCCCCACCGGCTGTCTGCCAGTTCGCCAGCAACCCACGGATCGCCAGGATCATGCCGGCCCCGATGAGCCCGGGGATCAAGGGCACGAAGATGTTGGCGATCTTGCGGATCGCGTTCTTCGCCGGCGTGTTGTTGCGCGACTTCTGGGCGGCCTTGAGAACCGCGCCCTTCTGGGCGAGCCGTTCGGCATCGGTGCCGCTCGTCCCGGCGGCCGGGGTGCCGCTCGTCCCGGCGGCGCCGGTCGTGGCCGCGCCGCCGCCACCGGAGGCTCGCTCCTCGGCGACGAGGCGGCGGAACTGCGCGGTCACCTTCTCCACGGTCCCGGGGCCGAGAACGATCTGGTACGTGTCGTCCTCGACGACGCCCAGGACGCCGGGAACCGCCCGCACCGCCTCGGGTCGGATCAGGTCCGGATCCTTGATGTCGAGCCGGAGTCGGGTGATGCAGTTGTTGATGTCGCCGATGTTGGCGGATCCTCCGAGCGGGGGGATCAGCGCTCGGGCGATGTCGGTGTAACGGTCAGTCATCAGTGCTCCTTTGCGATCGATGACGGCTGCTGGATGGGGTGACGGCATGGCGTACGAAGCCCTGGGCGGCGGTGAGACGGGCCCGGGCGGTGGGGGCGTCGACCCCGGTGAGGATCGCGACGATCGCGGTCTTGGCGTGGCCGTCCGCCTCCTGGAACGCGGCGCGGGCGGTGGCCCGGTCGCATCCGGTGGCATCGACGATGATCCGCAGGGCCCGGTCGAGCAGCTTCTCGTTGGTGGGCCGTACGTCGACCATCAGGTTCCCGTAGGCCTTGCCGAGCTGCACCATCGTGGCGGTCGAGATCATGTTCAGGATCAGCTTCTGGCTGGTGCCTGCCTTGAGACGGGTGGAGCCGGTCAGCACCTCGGGGCCGTTGTCGACCTCAATCGCGACGTCCGCGTGTCGACTCACCTCCGCGCCGGGGTTGCAGGCGATGGAGACCGCGGCGGCCCCCAGTGCGCGGGCGTGGTCAAGGCCACCGATCACGTACGGGGTGCGACCCGACGCGGCGATGCCGACGACGGCGTCAGCGGCGCAGACGCCGACGGCGTCGAGGTCACGTACGGCCAACTGCGGCGCATCCTCGGCCCCCTCGACCGCAGTGGTCAGGGCCACCTCACCGCCGGCGATCAGACCGATCACCAGTCCCGGATCGGTGCCGAACGTGGGCGGGCACTCCGCGGCGTCGAGGACCCCCAGGCGGCCGCTGGTGCCTGCCCCGAGGTAGAGGAGCCGCCCGCCCGCCCGCAGTCGCGCAGTGACCGCGGCGACCGCGCGGGTGATGTCCGGGATCGCTGCTCCGACGGCGTCCGGCACGCGGTGGTCCTCTTCGTTCATGACAGTGAGGAACTCGGGGATGGTCATCGTGTCGAGTTCCCGGGTGCGCGGGTTGTGGGCCTCGGTCGTGGACATGGACAGCTGTGTCGCTTCGTTCACGGCGCTCCGTTCCTGGTGGTGGTCGGCCGGGAGGGGACCCAACCGCTTTGAAAGAAACCTACAAGAAATCTTTCAAGTTTGAAAGGGTCTTACATAATCTTCTGCCCGGCATGACAGACTGATCCCGTCAGTGTTGAGGGAAGGGGTCTCGTGGTTGATGTCATGGAGGAGATCAGGGGCGCGGTGACGCGCCTCAGGCCGGCGGAGGCCCGGGTGGCAGCCGTCGTCCTGGCTGATCCTGAAGGTGCGGCGGTCGCCTCCATCACGGAACTGGCGGACCGGGCCCAGGTGTCCCAGGCCAGCGTGGTGCGCTTCAGTCAGGCCCTCGGCTTCGCGGGGGTGCCGGAACTACGCAGCCGCCTGACCGGTGACCTGTCCCGGCGTGCGCTGGAGCTGGAGCGGTCCAACATCGCCGAGGGGGAGATCAATGACGCTGACAGTGCTCTCGACGTGGTGACCAAGCTGGCTTTTCATGAGGCCCGGGCCATCGAGCACACGGCGATGGCGCTCGATCTCGAGGCGCTGGACCGGGCGGCGGGGGCGATGGCGCAGGCCGGCCGGTTGGTGGGCTTCGGGGTCGGTGCCAGCGGGCTGGTGGTCGAGGACCTTTCGCAGAAGCTGCAGCGGATCGGCTGCCCTTTCCTCTTCTCCGCCGACACACACGTGCAACTCGCCAACGCGGCCCTCGCGGGGCCCGGCGGAGTGGCCTTCGGGGCTTCCTTCCGCGGAGCCACCGAGGAAGTGATCCGTGGCCTGAAGGTCGCCCGTGGGTCCGGGGCGCTGACGGTCGCCCTCACCAACGTGGCCGATTCCCCGGTGGCGCGGGCAGCGGACGTGGTGCTGACGACCTCCGTGCGGGAGGCGCAGTTCCGGGCTGCGGCGATGGCCAGCCGGATGGCCCAGCTGGCGGTGGTCGACTTCCTGTTCGTACGCGTGGCCCAGCAGCGTTTCGACAATCTCGCAATGGCCCTGGAGGCCACCCGGGCGGCCGTCCGTCCCCGGTAGGGGGTGGGCACGCCGAGGGTGGTGTGGTCGGGGCGACAGGACTCGAACCTGCGGTCTCCTGCTCCCAAAGCAGGCGCGCTAGCCACTACGCTACGCCCCGGTCGTACGGACAGCCCGGTGCTGACTGCTGGCGCCGGCCGTACGTGGATCGTACGGCTCGGCAGGAAGCGGTCCGCCGTTCGTAACTGTTGGAGTGTAGCGGTGGAGGAGCGGGGCGGCCAAGTCCACATTTTCGAGCTGACGGGGCGTGAGGTTAGGATGTGATCCTGTCTGCGCCGGGCGAGCACCTGTTGCGGACACCCATGACTTGAGGGGGCGCCATCCGGCCGTCGCCCTGTGTCCATCGATTCAGGAGTATCCGTCTTGCCGAGCACTGTTGAGCAGCTGAGCCCCTCGCGGGCCAAGATCACCGTCGAGGTGCCCTTCGCCGATCTGAAGCCTCACCTGGACAAGGCCTACAAGGAGATCGCCCAGCAGGTGCAGATCCCGGGCTTCCGTCCGGGGCACGTGCCGGCGACCATCATCGACCAGCGGTTCGGCCCGGGCGTCGCCCTGGAGCAGGCCCTGAACGAGGCGCTCCCGGATCTCTACGCCGCCGCCGTCACCGAGCACGAGCTGGTGCCGCTGACGCAGCCGGAGATCGAGGTGACCAAGCTCGAGGTCGGTGAGACCGTCGAGTTCACCGCCGAGATGGACGTGCGCCCCGACTTCATGATCCCTGCGTTCGACGCCATCGAGGTCGAGGTCGACCCGATCGAGTCGACCGGTGAGGAGCTCGAGGAGCAGGTCAAGATCCTGCGCGAGCGGTTCGCCACGAACACCGAGGTGGACCGTGCGGCCGCCGAGGGCGACCTGGTCACCTTCGACCTGAAGGCCACCAAGGACGGCGAGCTCGTCGAGGGTGGCGAGGCCGAGGGCGTGACCTACCGGGTCGGCGCCGGCGGCATGGTCGAGGGCATGGACGAGGCCCTCACCGGGATGAAGGCCGGCGACACCAAGACCTTCACCTCCGCCCTCGTCGGTGGCACGGCCATGGGCCAGGAGGCCGATATCGAGGTGACCGTCGTCAAGGTGCAGGAGCAGGAGCTGCCCGAGGTCGACGACGACTTCGCCCAGATGGTGTCCGAGTTCGACACCGCCGAGGAGATGTACGAGGACCTGCGCGACAACCTCGCTCGCCTGCACCGCGTCGACCAGGCCAACGCCGCTCGCGACAAGGTGCTCGAGGCCGTCATCAAGCAGATCGACATGGAGCTGCCGGAGCAGCTGCTGGCCACCGAGGTCGAGGCCCGCAACAACCAGGTCGACCAGGAGCTCGCCCAGGCCGGGATGACCCTCAAGCAGTACCTGGCCGACACCGAGGAGGAGCAGACCGAGGAGGAGTTCCGTGCCGATCTCGCCGAGCGCGCCGCCGACTCGGTCAAGGCCCAGCTGGTCCTGGACCGGATCGCCGAGGACCACGACGTCCAGATCGAGCAGACCGACCTGACCGAGCACCTGTTCGCCCGGGCCCGGGCCAACCGCACCTCCCCCGAGCAGGAGATGCAGCACATGCTCGAGCACGACCACACCCAGGACTGGATGACCGAGATCCGCCGCTCCAAGGCCCTCGCGCTGATCCTCGGTGCCGCCACGGTGAAGGACGCCGACGGCAACGTCGTCGATGTCAAGAACCTGCAGCCCGACGGCACCTTCGCCGAGCCGGCCGACGCCGAGGCGGAGGCCGAGGGTGAGCCGGTCATCGAGGCCGAGAGCGCCGCTCCGGCCGAGGAGAAGCCGGCGAAGAAGAAGGCCGCGGAGAAGGACGAGGCGCCGGTGGAGGCCGCCGCCGAGTGACCTCCGGCCCCTGCACGATCCAGGGCGGCCGCCCCTCAGGGGGTGGCCGCCCTGGTCATGTCCCGGCCATGTCGTGGCCCGGCGGTGTCGTCTCCCGGCTTCGTCACGTGCTTCCTGTGTCGGGCGCGCTGCCGGTCCCGGTGCTCTGCCTGTAGCGAACACGACGCGGTTCGGGTCAGTTTTGTCAGGGTGGGCCGGTAGGTTCGGGATCGTGAACGTGAATCAGGGAAGCCCCCTCGCCGCCAACGGCGCGAGCCCACTCGGCATGGCGGACAATGTCTACCAGTCCCTCCTGGCGAACCGGATCATCTTCCTGGGTTCGGAGGTCAAGGACGAGAACGCGAACGCGATCTGCGCCCAGATGCTCCTGCTGAACGCCGAGGACCCGGAGAAGGACATCTACCTCTACATCAACTCCCCGGGCGGCTCGGTGACCGCAGGCATGGCGATCTACGACACCATGCAGTGGATCTCGAACGACGTCGCCACGGTGGCCATGGGCATGGCCGCCTCGATGGGACAGTTCCTGCTCAGCGCCGGCAGCCGCGGCAAGCGCTACGCCCTGCCGCACAGCCGGATCCTGATGCACCAGCCACTGGGTGCCGTCGGTGGCACCGCCACCGAGGTCAAGATCAACGCCGAGCAGCTGCTGGCCACGAAGAAGGAGATGGCCAAGCTCATCGCCGAGCACACCGGCCAGCCGCTGGAGAAGATCGAGGCGGACTCCGACCGCGACCGGTGGTTCACCGCGCAGGAGGCCCTCGAGTACGGCTTCATCGACCACGTGTACGAGAAGGCCTCGCAGATCACCGCCGGCCGCGACGACGCCCCGAACCAGTGAGGAGGATGACCATGGACAGGCAGTATCTCGCCCGGTTCAACATGGAGCAGCGCCACGAGGCCCTGCAGCCCGGGGGGTTCTCCGGGTCGGGGGCGGACGGGGTCGCCCCGCTCGGCCCGCGGATGGACTACTTCATCCCGCAGTGGGAGGAGCGTACGTCGTACGGCGTGCGCCGCGTCGACCCGTACACCAAGCTCTTCGAGGACCGGATCATCTTCCTCGGCACCCCGGTGACCGACGACATCGCCAATGCGGTGATGTCGCAGCTGCTGGTGTTGCAGTCGATGGACCCGGAGCGCGCGATCAGCATCTACATCAACTCGCCCGGCGGCTCCTTCTCCGCGATGAGCGCCATCTACGACACGATGCAGTACATCAAGCCCGATGTGCAGACGATCTGCCTGGGCATGGCCGCCTCCGCCGCGGCCGTGCTGCTCGCCGCCGGCACCAAGGGTCAGCGGCTCGCGCTGCCCAACTCGACGATCCTGATCCACCAGCCCTCGATGGGGCAGACCTCGTACGGTCAGTCCTCCGACATCGAGATCCAGGCCAACGAGATCCTGCGGATCCGCGCGCTGATGGAGAAGATGCTGTCCGACGCGACCGGTCAGACGACCGAGCAGGTCAGCCGGGACGTCGACCGGGACAAGTACCTCACCGCCCAGGAGGCGAAGGACTACGGTCTGATCGACGACGTGCTGAAGTCCCTCAAGGACGTCTAGGCCACGGGGGAGGACCGACCATGTCGCGCATCGGGGAGACCGGTGACCTGCTGAAGTGCTCCTTCTGCGGGAAGAGTCAGAAGCAGGTCAAGAAGCTCATCGCGGGACCGAACGTCTACATCTGCGACGAGTGCATCGAACTGTGCAACGAGATCATCGAGGAGGAATTCTCCGAGACGGGGGAGACCGGGTCCTTCGACGAGCTCCCCAAGCCGCAGCAGATCCGGGACTTCCTCGACGAGTACGTCATCGGGCAGGACTCGGCGAAGAAGACGCTCGCCGTGGCGGTCTACAACCACTACACGCGGGTCCAGGCCCAGAACGCCCCGACTCCTCGGCGAGCCGCCGAGGAGGACGGGGTGGAGCTGGGCAAGTCCAACATCCTGCTGATCGGCCCGACAGGGTGCGGCAAGACGTACCTGGCGCAGACGATGGCTCGGATGCTGAACGTGCCGTTCGCGATGGCCGACGCCACCGCGCTGACCGAGGCCGGCTATGTCGGTGAGGACGTCGAGAACATCCTGCTGAAGCTGATCCAGGCCGCGGACTTCGACGTGCACAAGGCCGAGACCGGCATCATCTACATCGATGAGATCGACAAGGTGGCCCGCAAGTCGGAGAACCCGTCGATCACCCGCGACGTCTCCGGCGAGGGTGTCCAGCAGGCGCTGCTGAAGATCCTTGAGGGTACGGTCGCCTCGGTCCCGCCGCAGGGCGGGCGCAAGCACCCGCACCAGGACTTCATCCAGATCGACACGACCAACGTGCTGTTCATCGTGGGTGGGGCGTTCGCCGGCCTGGACGACATCATCAACGAACGGGTCGGCAAGCGGCCGCTCGGGTTCAACAACGACCTGGCCGCTCGGCAGGAGAAGAACTCCGACCCCTACAGCGACGTCCGGCCGGAGGACCTGCACAAGTACGGGCTGATCCCCGAGTTCATCGGTCGCCTGCCGATGATCGCCACCGTGGCCCCACTCGATCGCGACGCCCTGGTGCGGATCCTCGTCGAGCCGCGCAACGCGCTGGTGCGCCAGTACCAGCGGTTGTTCGAGCTGGACGGGGTGGACCTGGACTTCACCGACGAGGCCATCGCAGCGGTCGCCGAGGCGGCCCTGGAACGCGGCACCGGCGCGCGCGGCCTGCGGGCGATTCTCGAGGAGTCGCTGCTCGACGTGATGTACGACGTGCCGTCCGACGAGAGCATCACCCAGGTCGTGGTCGATGCCGACGTGATCACCCGGGGCGCGAAACCCCAGCTGCTGAGCCGGGCCAAGGCCAGCAAGCGCGGCCAGCGCCACGAGCGCACGGCCTGATCGGGCCCGCGGTGTCCGCCGCCTGATCGGCCCACAGTGCGCGCGCCTGACGTGGCCACGGTACCC